>NZ_PEIG01000004.1:300000-403211 GCF_002749975.1 Gloeocapsopsis sp. IPPAS B-1203
CACTAAAAATATACAAAGTACTGGTTTCTTGTATATATATAGATTCATTTTCAAAATCAGCATCAGGTAAAAAGCCGATTGGCAAACCTGGAGAACCTAAGTGTTGCACTTGAAGTGTAGTTTCATCAGTCAATAATGTAGCTGGTGGATGACCAGCACTAGCATAATTAAGTTGATGTTGACGGCGATTGTAAACTCCGTACCAAATAGTAAAATATTTATCGTCGTGATCGCTCATCTGAAAAGCATGATTGAGCGATCTCAGAACTTCGCTTGGTTGGCAAAAGTTCGTGTTGGGTAGAGATTGCGATCGCAACAGATTAAGTACTGATACTGATAGTAATGCTGAACCGACTCCGTGTCCTGATACATCGAGTAAATAAAGCACTAAATGATCGTCGTCTATCCAATAGTAGTCAAAGCTATCGCCTCCGAGTTGAGCTGAAGGGATAAATAAATTTTCTGTTGTTACTGTTCCTGTGAGTGGTGCAGGAAGTAGCGATCGCACATAGCTACCTGCATCGGCTAATTCTGTTTCCAAAAGTTGTTTTTGGTGTTGTAAATCTTGATTCAGAGCTTCTAGTGCTTGTTTTTGATGCTGTAAATCTTGATTTAGTTGGTACAAGCGTAATCCTGCTCTTACTCTTGCTTTTAATTCATTGATATCAATTGGTTTAGCAAGAAAATCATCAGCGCCAGCATCAAGCCCAATGACTCGATCTTCAACTTCTCCGCGTGCAGTTAGTAATATAAAGAAAGTTGTTGATAATTCTGGATTAGCTTTCAAGTGGCGACATACATCAAGCCCATTGAGAGGAGACATCATCCAGTCACACACAATTAATGCTGGTCGTATTTGCTGTGCTTGGGTAATTCCTTCCTCACCACTACTAGCCACTGTTACAGTGTAACCTTGGTTTTGTAATGCTCTTTTTAGCACCATCCGAATAGTAGGATCGTCATCAATAATAAGGATTTTAAACATTTAAAACTTAGGAAATACTACTTACATAAATTTTGAGCTTTAGGACGCGAGTGTAATGTCAGATAATATGTTTACTTAGAAGATAATAGACAATGGGCAATGGGTGTTTCTTGTATTTGCTAATACACTAATTTTAAGCTTGTCTTGCACTCACTCACTTGACTGTTTTAACTTATTGTTATTTTAGTTTGAGTATAGTAAATTTTACAAAATAATAATTAGTCCGCTATAATCTATATACTAATTAAAATTAACGTATTTGACAATTGATTCACAAAATAAATTTTCAAGTTAAAACTGATTTAACTGCTTCATCTCAAGTAATGGAGTGGTTTAAACAGCTCAATGAGCCTCCACTAGACAAGGTAGTTTGGTGGCAATATCAAACATTACTACAAGAAGCCTTTATCAATATTGTTGAACATGCTCATAAAGGACTACCACAGGAGACTCCGGTAGAACTAGAAGCTACAAGAAGCAACGAATTTATAGAAATCTTGATTTGGTCATACGGTTTAGCTTTTGACTTAGAGCAGAAGCTACAAGAAACCCCTGAAATTGAAGAAATTGAGGGTGAAAGAGGGCGTGGACTAAAAATTATGTCACTACTTGCAGATGAACTCAGCTATAAACGAGTAGAAGGCGATCGCTATTGTTTATATATAAAAAAATACTATACAAATTAAGTTAATAGTTCATTTAAGAAAGCTTGAATATGCATATGAGATGCGGTAATCTCTGCTAATAACTCATCCGTTCCTGTCAAATTTTGGGCGCGAGCTTTTTGTTCAAGTATGACAGTGGATGCGTACATTGTTTTTGCTCCAATGTTAGCACTTGCACCTTTAAGATGATGTGCTTGTTGCTCTACTTGCAGAAAGTCAGTAGATGCGATCGCGAGTTTTAATACTTCTAAACGAGCTTGAGTATCTTCAACAAACATCTGCAATAATTCAATTTCAAATTCTTTGCTACCTTCTGAAAGTTGATGCAGTTGTTCCCAATCAATCAAATCAAAAGAATCAGTTTTTGATGGTTGTACAGTTATTTCTGAGTCTAAATGACAACTCCAGTACTCTAAGATCGCGGCTAACTTTTCTTTTATGACTGGCTTGCTAAGATAATCATTCATCCCAGCATCAAGACACATTTGTTTGTCTTCTTTCATCGCATTAGCAGTCATGGCGACAATGATGGGCTGACGCTGATTAGCAAAACCTGTGTACTGACGACGAATTACTTGCGTTGCTGCAATACCATCGAGAATGGGCATTTGGCAATCCATTAAAATTAAGTCATAGGGAATTTTTTCGAGGAGTGCCAAAACTTCTTGCCCATTGGCAGCAACATCAGCGGTATATCCCAAAGATTGAAGTTGTTTGAGAGCAACTTTCTGATTAACTAAATTGTCTTCGGCAAGTAAAATTTTGAGTTTAGATGTACCATTTGATAATTCACGCTGAGGTAACTGCGAACTTACGATGAGATTATGATTTAGACTACTTGAACTTGGCTCAACGTAGTTTTCTAAGCAAGATATTACTTTATTGAGTAATTTATAAGGAATTTTTTCGAGGAGAGCTAAAACTTCTCTGCCATTTGTAGCGATATCTGCGGTGTAACTCAAGCTGCGGAGTTGCTGGAGAAATTGCTGCGAGTTACGTTCAACTGAAGGATAATTCTGATGACTAGCAGTTGTAGCAAGATGAGAGTTGAAAGAATTTGCAATATTGGTTATATCAAGTCTTTTGTTTAAAATGTTCATCATTGTGTCAAGCAACCGTGATGGTTTGACAGGTTTAACCAAGTAAGCTGCAAATCCAATTTTTTTTGCCTGCTGTACTTCATCATGTTGATTTGTAGAAGTGAGCATAATCAACGGTAAATCTGCCAGTAGGGAATTTCCTTTAATTTGTTCGCCTAACATCAAGCCATCGATTTCGGGCATTTGCATATCAACCAAAGCAAAATCATAGGGGATGTTTTGCTCACAAGCCTGTTGTATGAATTCCAAGGCAACCGCAGCACTATCAGCCTCATCAACATGTATACCCCAACGCGTCGCTTGATGGTAAACTACTTTGCGATTGGTTGCGTTATCATCGACAACTAGCAAGCGCAGATTGTGTAAATTACTCAGTCGTCCTGGTTGGGAAGGGTTGAGTTGTTTGACAAAAGGAATTTCAAACCAGAACTTTGAACCTATTCCCAATTGACTTTCTATACCAATCTCTCCGCCCATGAGAGTGATGAGTTGCTTGCAGATGGCAAGTCCTAAACCAGTACCACCATATTTGCGAGTCGTCGAAGCATCAACTTGAGTAAATGGTGCAAAAAGCTTGTGTTGATCTTCAGAACTGATACCAATTCCTGTATCTGCAACAGTAAAGCGAATGATTGCTGTAGTGTTGGTTTCTGATTGCAATTCTGCCCGTACTACGACTTCTCCATTGCTAGTAAACTTGATGGCGTTGTTAATTAAGTTAGTCAAGACTTGACGCAGCCTTCCTGCATCTCCTTGGAGGTAGGTAGGAACATTGCTGTAGATAAGTCCTGCAATTTCTAAGTTCTTGGTGTGGGCTTGGGGAGCAAGTAATTCTAATACTTCGTCGATACAGGTTGATAAATCAAAATTGAGAGTTTCTAACTCCATCTCTCCAGCTTCGAGTTTTGAGAGATCCAAAATCTCGTTGATTAAGCATAAAAGTGCATCTCCACTTGTGCGAATAATATTCAGAAAATCTCGCTGTTCGGGCGTGAGAGAAGTATCTAATAGTAAACCTGTCATTCCTAACACTGCATTCATCGGAGTGCGGATTTCATGACTCATATTCGCCAGGAAGGAACTTTTTGCTTGCGATGCTAACTCAGCTTGGTGATGTGCAACTTCGAGTTCTTGACGTTGAAGAGTTTCAGCTTCAAGCAGCTGGGCTTGAACTAAGGCAATACCTACTTGATCGGCAAGTTGACGGAGGAGATCAATTTCAAAGCGGTTCCATTGCCTGAAATTGGAACATTGATGAACAATAAGTAAGCCACACAATTCTTCTTTTAAGAGAATCGGAACGACTAAATTTGCTTTAACGCCGAATTGTTCGAGTATTTCAATGTGTTGCGGTTGAACGTCTAAGATTTCGATGTCTGCAATGTCTTGTGTTTTTAATTGACGGTATTGCTGGAGGCGATACTGCTGGTGATATTCTTCTTGGAAGTAGGAATCAGTGAGGTGTTGCCCGCGAATTGTTGGTAATCCAGGAACAACAGCTTCAGCAACAATGCTGCCAATACTATCAGGTGTGACGTGGTAGATCAAAACGCGGTCAGTTTGAAGAATATTTTGGACTTCAGTAACGGTAGTTTGAAGAATGTCTTCAATTTGTAGCGACTGACGAATTTTGAGCGTGATTTCAGTGAAGAGTTGCGATCGCTGTGTTTGCAGTTGCAGTTCTTCTTCTGTTTGTTTTTGTTCAGTAATATCAATTGCTACCCCACCAAGTAAGAGTTGTCCAGATGCATCTTTGATCGGAAACTTAAAGGATAGCCAATAACGTTCGCGTCCATCGGGGGTGGGAACACACTCGATTAACTCTATGGTTTGACCTGTTGCTAGAACTGCCAGATCGTTGTCACGCAACTGTTTTGCTGTTTCTGCTGGTAGCCAAGCAGCATCATCCTTACCTTGTAAATCAGCAAATTTTACACCAAACATCTGCTCCATTGGTTCATTGATGTAAATGTGACGTCCTTTAGCATCCTTAATAAACGCCATGACTGGGCTATTGTTCATAAAAGTTTTGAAGCGATTTTCACTTTCACGCAGTGCGGATAAAGCTTGTTCGCGTTCAGTAATATCGCTAGCAATTGTTAAAAACCCAGTGATATTTTTTTGAGAGTCGCGTAATGGTGTAACTGACAAAAGAACGGGAAAACGACTGCCATCTTTGCGAATGTAAGATAATTTATGTTCTTCAGTTTCGCCGTGGCGTGCCCTTGTCACCAATTCATCAAACAGCAAACTCATGACATTGCTTGACTCAGGAGGTTCGCCCACTATTTGGGCAATTTCATAAATATCGTGAAGTATGATGGGTGTTGTTTGACCAATAACTTCGGCTGGAGCGTACTTTAACCATTTTCGCGCGCACTGATTGAAAGTTGTTATCGTACCATCTAAAGCAGTGGAAATGATTGCGTAGTTGGCACTGTCTAAAATTGCGCGTTGCAGCGTCATTGTTTTTTGCAAAGTTTCCTCTGCCAGCTTACGCTTGATAAACTGACCGATTTGGCTACCAATCGCTGCCATCATTTGCAGCAAGTCTGCGTCGGGTTCTTGACTTTTGCGATTAAAGAACACCATGACACCCAGTTTCTCATCACCGCTGTGAATGGGAAAACCTAAAGCGCTGCGTAATCCAACTTTAGTGGCAATTGCTGTGCGGTGAAAATCAGGATCTTGGGTAATATCAGCAATCCAGAGTGGTTCTCTACTTGCCCAAACACGCCCAGGTAGCCCAACTCCAGGAGTAAATGTGGTCTGTTGTGCGATCGCTTCAAATTCTTCAGCAGCAGCAAATGGTAAATGCCAAGTGTGTACGCAATGTAATACATTTTGCGGATCAATACTCCACAGTTCGCTAAACTCCCACTCTAAGCTTTCGCAAACGGCTTGCAAAATTTTGGGAGTAGCAATACTCAGTGTTGCTGATTCTGCTAATACTTTTGTGATTGCGTGTTGTGTGACTAATCGCTGTTCGGCTCGTTTACGTGTAGTAATATCTATACCAGTGTTGACAACATACTCAATCTCATTTTGGTCATCCACAAGCATATTTCTTGACCAAGCAATCCAACGGTAACTACCATCCTTTGTTCTCCAGCAGCTTTCTTCCTCTTGGGGAAATTGATCGGCTTTCAGTTCGGTAAAGCTAGTTTTGACGACTTCTGCTTCTTCTGGTAGTAGAAATAAATTCCAGAAATACCTATCTCTGACTTCATCAAAGGAATAACCTGTGACTTGTTCGCAGGAAGTATTAAATCGCACAATTTGTCCTTGAGAATTAAGAACAAAAACCAGCGCGCTAGCCATATCAACTACCGCAGAAATGAAATTACGCTCTTTCTCAAGAGATGCTTCGATCTGCTTGCGTTGAGTAAATTCGGAATAGATTAAATAGTAGACATATGCCAGAATGACAAAAATGATTAAAATAGCGATCGCTAGTGTTACTAGTGTTTTACGTACACTTACTTGTTCTTGAGTAGATAATTGCTGTAGTAGTGCCTTTTCATTTTTCTCGATCTCGTTAATATGCTTACGGATATCATCCATAAGATATTTGCCGTGATGTGATGAAATTACTTCCAAAGCAGACGCAAATCCTTGTTTCCGTCGCAAATTAATGATTTTTTGGATCAGATCCAATCTCGTTTTGATGAGAGCTTCAACCGTCTTAATTTGTCTATAATTATTTAATCCTTGTAGTTCCTTTAACTGCTTTATTTTTAACGGAACATTTGTCAATGCTGTTTGATACGGTTCTAAATAAGATTTGTCTCCTGTAAGGACGTACCCTCGTTGTGCAGTTTCAGCGTCTTTGACGTATGAAAATAACTCTTCCCATGTGGTAATTTTCTTTTGGGCTATTGTGACCTGATTGCTATTATCAATTAGTTCTTTAATACTTTGGTATGAAACTGTACCAATTAAAACTAGAATTAGTGAGGCTAAGCCAAATCCTCCAGCAACCTTTTTAACAAATTGCTGACGCGTTTTCTGCGAACGAGTTTTTTGTGTATGAACCAGTAGTAAATTAGCTAAGTTACGTCGTAATTCAAGTTGCTTGATCACTTGGCGACCGAGAAGTCTAAGTGCTTCTATTTGTTCAGGGCTAAGATTTCGTGGTACTTGATCGACTACGCAGAGTGTTCCTAAGGCATAACCTTCAGGATTAACTAATGGTACACCAGCATAAAACCGGACAGGAGGTTCTGATGTGACAAATGGATTTGTTGCAAACCGTTCATCGGCTAGCGCATCCGGTACGATCATCACATCAGGTTCTAAAATTGCATGAGCACAAAAAGCAATGTCTCGTGGTGTTTCTAGCGCCTCTATCCCAACCTTGGACTTGAACCACTGCCGATTAGTATCAACTAGGCTGACTAAGGCGATCGGAGTTCCACAAATATATGCAGCTAAACGGGTAAGTTCATCAAAAGCAGCTTCATTAGGCGTGTCAAGAATTTTGTACTGTAGAAGTGCTTCAATTCTTTGGGCTTCGTTATTAGGTAGTGGTGCTTTCATGAACCTTTACTCGCGATCGTCAAACTCATTCTTTTGTCACATCGAAATAAATGAAAGAAGTTTGAGTATCGATTCTCAATCTGCAAGATTGAATGACAGCATCGAACGTAGCAATGCATGGGTACTGCAAAGCCAGCAGATATAGTTGAATTTAAACAAGTCAGCACCACAGTTGGCATGCAAAAACAAGAACTTAGATTTATAGTTCCCTAAAAAAAATCATTTCTCACACCCAAATTCAAAATTTGATTGGACTGTTGGATCGCTTGGCGACTGAAGTCGCAGCTAATTAAACTAAGACCACCTCCGTGGTCTAATCACTAAATATACTTATGCAGTGTGCGTAGGTAGGCTTTGTTTCTCTAGCCCTATTTAGTCTGTGGGAAGCAGGATTCATATTTGGTAACTAACGCTACGGTTTACAAGTGTCAATTGCTGCAGGATTATCTCCATCACGTTTTCATCGGTATGTGGTGGAGGATGCTATGCCAGAAGTTCTCTTCAAAGTTGACCTAAATAAACCATTTACTGAACAAGACTTAGTAGGTCATAATCGCTGGCATCCTGACATTCCTGCCATTGTGTCTGTTAATCCAGGAGCGGTATTTCGCATCGAATGTAAAGATTGGACAGATGGACAGATTAGTAACAACGATAGCCCCAATGATGTGCGTGATGTTGATTTAAGTATGGTTCACGTTTTGAGTGGACCTATTTGGGTAAATGGTGCGGAACCTGGAGATATCCTCGTCGTTGACTTGCTTGATGTGGGAACATTACCTGATTATGAATGGGGTTTTACAGGAATCTTCGCTAGAGAAAATGGCGGTGGTTTCTTAACAGAACACTTTCCTACCGCCCAAAAAGCAATTTGGGATATTCAAGGAATTTATACGCGATCGCGCCACATCCCCGATGTCAAATTTGCAGGAATTCCTCATCCTGGTTTAATCGGATGCGCCCCTTCAGCAGAATTACTGGCACAGTGGAATAAACGCGAAGCTGATTTAGTGGCAACAAATCCTAATCGAGTTCCACCGTTAGCAAATCTACCCAATCCGAAAAATGCAATTTTAGGTTCCCTCACAGGCGCAGAATACGATCGCGTCGCTCAAGAAGCCGCAAGAACTGTACCGCCCCGCGAACATGGCGGTAACTGCGATATCAAGAATTTATCAAAAGGTTCGCGGATTTATTTCCCTGTATACGTCGAGGGTGCAAAACTCTCAATGGGAGATATTCACTTTTCGCAAGGAGACGGAGAAATTACCTTCTGTGGTGCAATTGAAATGGCAGGGTATCTCGATCTTCATGTCGATTTAATCAAAGGTGGTGTTGCCAAATATGGACTCACAAATCCTATATTCAAACCAGGTCCAGTTGAACCAAGGTATTCTGAGTATCTAGTATTTGAAGGGATTTCTGTTGATGAATTTTCTGGCGAACAGTATTATCTTGATGCCCATGTTGCCTATCGTCGTGCTTGTTTAAATGCGATCGAGTATTTTAAGAAATTTGGCTACACAGGCGAACAAATTTATCTACTGTTAGGTTCTGCGCCTGTTGAAGGAAGAATTAGCGGAATTGTAGATATTCCTAATGCTTGTTGTACGATCGCCATTCCTACTGCAATTTTTGAGAGAAATGTTTTGCCATCATAACTGTTAGCGATTGGCAATTAGCTGTTAGCGATTAGCAAAAGAGAAGTATTTATGCCTTTATACGAGTTTCGTTGTGATACCTGTGGATCTTTTGAAACCTGGCGTAATATGGCACAAGCTAGCGAACCGATGCTGTGTCCGAGTTGTGATACATTAGCCACAAGAATTTACTCGGTAGCTGGTTTGATTCTGACACCTTCAGCTTTAAGTCGCCGAATTGACCAAAGTGCAGAACCAAAAGTTCAGCAGCGTCATTCACACTCACACTCCCATAGTCACAACCATCACAACGGGCGTCCTTGGATGATTGGTCATTAATTTACACTTTTTTGGCTAAAATTACATAGTCATCAACTGCATAATTTTTAAAATATGGAATTTTTAAATATTGGTTATGGAGAGGTTGCATAAACTTTTGGTTAGGTAAATTCTCTCTAGCAAATTCAGAGAAATTCTCTGTATATCCTCTTTTTCCAGTCGAAGTAATGTATTTGTACCACTCTAGAGTCAATTGTAGTTCATCTAAAAATAGTTTTATAACCTGTTGCTCTTTACTAATATCTTCGCAATGATAAGTGTCATATGCTCTATATAGTTTAGTTCCTTGTACAATTAATAAAATATAACCTTCAGATGCTAAACTTGTTGATATTATCTTTTTGTACGCTTTTAGAGCTTTATATCTTTGCACTTTTTCGTTAAAGAAACAGTGGCAAATTACTATAAAATTAAAGAAATTTTGTGGTAATTTATTTAGCTTTTCATAGCTCAAAATATCACTAGTATCAAACCTAAAATAAGTATTAGTATCTAGATGTTGTTCTACATATTGTTGCCAAAATTGCCTTCCATGCTGCTGTAGACTAGATTGCTTTTCTAAAGAATAGTAGCAAAAGGGTACTTGTGATGTTTGTAAAAAGTTTTTACTACTCTGCAAAAATAAAGCTAACCCATAAGCAACTGTACTAGGTCCAGCAGCAATATCTAATACAGTTAGCTGACTTGATAATAATCCAGATTTATAAATTAAGAACCAAGCAATGTATGTACAGTATACATTATCTAAAAAATACTGTAGAAAATAAACATGAGGAGTTAATTCTAAATTATATTGCGGATCTCTTCTGTTCCGTACTTCACTAATATCTGTACGTGCTTTGTTTATTGCGGTAGTTAAATGGAGTTCAGGTATTTTTTTGAACTCTTCTACCAAATAATTAGTTAAACTAGATTCAAACTCATCAAAAACAATCTGATCTATTCCAGTACAATGCAATTTATATTGATCTAAATCAGTTATTTTTAGTACGTTTGATATGTGTGCTATCAATTCTAACTTTGGTTTAAGTAAGCAGGTATTATAAGTTGACTGCTGTTGTTGTAATTCTTTGAGTAACTGCTCTTGAATAACGATTTGCTCGTAACTTAGATTCAATGCTGCTTCTTTTTGATCTATTTGTTGCTCTAAATCTTTAATTAAATATTCATCTGATTGAATTTGCAGTTCTACTAAACTGATTTTTTTCTCTCGGTGATTTAGTTGATGTTGTAAATTTTTAATTGTTCTTTCACTAGTAGATACTTGTTCTAATAAATCATGGTATTCCTGTTTATGAATAATAGTTACAATTTCTTGATTTTGCCTAGCTTCTATTAATTGTTGTCGTAAACTTAAAACTTCGCTTTCAGATACTACTAAACGTTCTTCTAACTCTAATTTTTCTTTAAAGGTTTTTTGAAGAGGAGAATATCTATTCTCTGCTTTTTGGGTTTTGTTTAGTATTTTCTTTGCTAAACCAGTATCTCCTTTGCCTAGAGCTTTATGGAATCGAAATCGTTGCCACCATGCTACGATTATTTTACTAATAAGTGAAGCCATCCTTACCTTCAATAATCTCTATATCTTTGAGAGAAGTTAATTTATCTTTGAATACTAAATAATTTACTTTCTCATTTTCATACCACCAAGCGTATTTTTGCTTAATTGTCAAAGCTTCCTGACGAGTTGTTGCTACAAGTAGGCGATTTTGACTAGAATGAAATTCTTGAATGACAATGCGATCGCCTATTTGAAGTTGATTGATAAAATTTGTGACGTCAGCTGGTAAAGTAGGAAGTAGTGGTGTAACAGTAATCGAAATTTTGGGGACGTAACCTTTTAAGGGATCAATATTTTTTTTAATTTTTGTTAAAGCATTAAAACGAGCTTTAATACTAGGCGATCGCGGTTCAAAATCTTTTCTGACTACTTCACTACCAGTAGGAATACTCATATTAATTCGTAAGTGCTTGAATCGCTGTAAAATATCAATATCTCTAGTAATGATTGGACTACGAGTTTGAATAACTAAAATTGGGCGATACTCTAGCATAACCTCTAGTAGTCGGCGAGTCAGTTGCTTTTTAGACTCTATCGGTTGGTAAGGATCAGTAACGCTACTCATGTAAATTTTAGGGAATTTTCCTGGATTTTTTTGACACCAGCGATTCAATTCTTTTTCTAAAACTTCTACAGCATTTTGCTTAATAATGACCCAGTTACCCCAATCTTGACGCATTTTTGGATTAGGACTAAATGCTACTGCATAACAATAGCTACATCCATACTGACAACCTCGATATGGATTCAGTGTAAAATCGTAAGCTGCGATAAATCCAGTTGCTTTTGTTAGTAGAGACTGAGTATTTTGTGAGTAAATATTGGCGTTACCGAATGTTTCTTTGACTAAAATGGTGGGGGTACTTTCGCAATATTTTTCATACTGAGGCTTAGTCATATTTATTTTAAATTAGATACCGTTGCAGCAACAGTTTTTTGCTGTTTGCTAGTTTAATTTTATACCTCCAACTTTGAGTCGTCGAATTGAACAAAGTGCAGAACCAAAAGTTAAGCAGCGCGATTCACATTCGCAGAATCACAATTATTACCACGGGCGTCCCTGGATGATTGGTCATTAAAATGAGATCGTATTTTCTCCGTTTTTAATCTTGATATTCGTCTGTACGATCATTTTGGTCAACCTAAGGACTCGATAACTGCCAGAGTTGGATGTCATAACACAGATGGTTATCGAAAATGGTGCGTGCTGCTAACCCTTCAACAATCGGCTTTTCTAGCCAACGATTAAATGCCCAACGCCCCAGTGAATGTAACGGTGGAAGTGCGATCGCCACTACATCAGCAATGTATTTAACAGTAGTCAGTCCAAAAGTACGGAAGTTATCAACACATAAATCAATTGTTGGCGCAACTTGAGTTGAGATGTCCTCAGACTTGATTAACTTAAAGCCAGCTTGGATCAAAGCCGCGTGAAGTTCGCTAGCGACATGACAATTAGAAAAAATGCCCTCTCGATATTCCGCATTAGAACGCATCATATCTGCAAGCAACAGGTAGCCACCATTACTTAATAAACGAACCGCACCTTGAGCTAAATCTTCAACGGCGATATATTGGCTACTTTCACTGAACAGAACTAGATCGTAGAAGTGTGAGGTGTGAAAATCTTCAAATCTTGTTAAATAGAAAGGTACTTGATTGTTAGTGTTTTTGATAAACCTTTCTTGTTGAAGTGCATCTGGTGCTAACCCCTCGACAATAAAACCGCGATCGCACAAATACGCGGCATTACCACCGATACCACAACCTACGTCAAGCACAGTTTTTATACCTTCTGGGATAAAACTGATTAACTTCGCTGCATAGGCTTCCTGCGCTGCACGCAAGCGAGTTAGAGTCAATTCCTCGCCTTTTTCAGGGAGTGGTTCCCAATACCCATAATGAAGATAGGAGGAATTTGTGAGTCCTATGTAATAGTCTATCGCTGCATTTTGGTAGCGAGTTGGTTTAGGAATATTAGTTGCTTTTGGCTTAGTCATTCAGGCATAAAGTAAGTTTTAGGTGATTAGGCTTGGCTGAAATTCTTCCCATCGTTTGCACACTTGTTCGTAACAGTTGAGTGGAGTAATCTTGAGCTGATGTAAGAAATTGACTTCAATTTGAGGATGAGCTTTTAGCATTAAAATAATGTCTTGATCAGGATTGTATGTTGCAACTGCGGGAAGAATGGCAGAGATTATTGATGAGCTAGTAGATTGCGATCGCAAGTAAAACTCAATCAGATTAGAAGGCATATATTGAAGTGCGAAGGGAGTTGTATCAAGATTTGTCATTGTATAAGTAACAGAGGTATCCACATCACAAATGACAACTCCTCGCCCAAATGACTGAAACCCTTGCCATGCTGTATAGCCTATTACTAGCAAATTATTATGAATAAAGTTATTTTGCCAGTAGCCAAAATTTCCTTGCCAGACACTATCAGATAATCGCACTCGCTTCCTCACTGTAGAGTGATAATCGTTTGTTAATTTTTATTAGAACTAGCAGCAATATTTAGGGGTGGAATCTTTGCTAAGATACTCTTTTTTAAGGGTTCTGGTCGTTCCGACCAAGGCAGAGAACCATCAGATTTAGTGTAGTATTGAGTTGCACATTCGAGGATCGCTGGCGCACTGCCCTCTTTTGGTAAATCTCCAAAAAGATAAGTTAACTTTCCTTCCCCAGCAAAGGCAATAACACAAGCACGATTGCAAGCACTCATACATTCTACGGCTTGAATGGAAAATTTATGCTGCAACTCCCAAGTTTGTGCTAATTCCTGAAGTTGTTGTAATAATTGTTGTCCCCCACTCTCACCAATGCGATTGCCATTTTGCCACACGCTGGCACAGGTCGTGCAGATAAATAAAGTATGTTTGTTCATTAATTTTGAAATATATAGAATGAAGTCTGAAGCGCAGACATGGCAACTTATCGTAGTTGTGCTGCGACTGTTTGATGCGATCGCAAGCCAGCAGAAATTCCGGCTGCATTAGAAAAATACGCGTTTCAGCTAAACCCCACTATTAAAATAGTGCTGTGCATTCAAGATCCGCACTTTGATTCAGTCACTTTAGTTCAATTGAATGATTCGACACTGGCAATTAATTAAGTAGGTGGGTATAACTATTTATCACACGTTCCGTTTTGTTGGGAGACGGGGGAACTGAATGACAGGGTAAATCGATATTCTTTGTCCTTCCTGAATTTCCCATTACCAATTACCTTTTACCAGCCTCTATGTTACGTTTTGGTCGGTAATTTGTAGCTTCTTGATAATATATTCTCAAGCAGACTGGATAAATTCTTATGCTAAAAATTATCTGTACCTCGCAGATAGATAGAGTTTTTTTCGGCGGGCATTCTGACTTTGAGACATAAATCTCATCACAGCTGCGGGACAATGCCGGATTTACACCGAGCTTTCCCCGTTACCTCTGATGGCTGACCCCCATCAGAACCGAATGATTGATTTCCTCATAATAGCATGATTTATAGTTCACAGTTTGGGCAATCTCACTAAGAAATAATGCATTCTAGTCTGCAGCGAACTTTATGAGCGAAAAACTAAGCTTATTAACATAACTTAATATTAGAATAATGTAAGTTACTACTTTTGCTTAACTTATGCCAAGCCGTCAGAAAGGCAGTAGCAATCGCATCGTTGTCATTGGTGCAGGAATTGGTGGACTTACCGCAGGTGCATTATTAGCACATCGAGGCTATCAAGTGTTAGTTGTCGATCAGGCATTAGTTCCAGGGGGTTGTGCTTCTACATTCAAGCGCAAAGGATTTACCTTTGATGTGGGCGCAACACAAGTAGCAGGACTCGAACCTGGAGGCATTCATCAGCGCATCTTTTCTGAATTAGAAATTGATCCACCACGCGCAACTCCTTGCGATCCAGCGTGCGCGGTGTATCTTCCTGGTGAAACACAACCAATTAATGTGTGGCGCGACGCCCAAAAGTGGCAAACAGAACGTCAACGACAATTTCCTGGTAGCGAACCGTTTTGGCAATTAATTGCAACTTTATTCAAAGCAAGCTGGGCATTTCAAGGACGCGATCCTGTTCTACCACCGCGCAACCTTTGGGATTTGTGGCAACTGACAACGGCGGTACGTCCTGGAACTTTAGTGACTTTGCCATTTACCTTGATGACAGTAGGCGATGCGTTGCGGGCATATGGACTAGGAAACGATCAACGATTAAGAACATTTTTAGACTTGCAATTAAAGCTTTATTCTCAGGTAGATGCAGAAGAAACCGCGTTACTTTATGCCGCGACTGCGTTGAGTGTCTCGCAGCTACCACAGGGTTTGTATCATTTGGAAGGTAGTATGCAGGTGTTGAGCGATCGCTTAGTAACTGCCTTAGAAAGAGATGGTGGCAAACTCCTGATGCGTCATACTGTAGAACATATTCAAGTACAAAATAACAAAGCAACAGGTGTTATTATTAGCGATCAAAAAGGTGAATCTTGGCTAGAACCAACTGATTGTGTAGTTGCTAACGCCACTGTCCAAAACTTAGTACAGTTATTGGGTGAGAATGCTCCAAATGGTTACAAAAAACGAGTAGATAAATTACCACAAGCATCAGGTGCATTTGTCATTTACTTGGGTGTAGAAGAGAGTGCAATTCCTACTGAGTGTCCTCCACATCTACAATTTATGTATGATGCTGATGGTCTGATTGGAGATAATAATTCACTGTTTGTGTCTGTCAGTCGTCTAGGTGATGGTCGCGCCCCAGTAGGTAAAAGAACAATTATCGCTTCTTCGTTTGTCGAGCCGTTACCTTGGTGGCGTTGTCATGATTATGAGGCAATGAAAGCAAAGTATACCCAAGAGGCAATTACTAAACTTGGTCAATTCTTTCATTTAACACCAGAAACGATTATTCATGTAGAAGCCGCAACACCGCGCACCTTTGCCCGATATACAGCAAGAGATCAAGGTATCGTTGGTGGTATTGGTCAACGAATACCAACTTTTGGTCCTTTTGGCTTTGCAAATCGAACTCCCATCAAGCATTTGTGGTTAGTTGGTGATTCAACACATCCAGGGGAGGGAACTGCAGGTGTCAGTTACTCGGCATTAACAGTCGTTAGGCAAATTGAGAGCTTTTGAACAACACTAGTCACTAGATACTCTTTCACTCGCTCCGGACTTCGTCCCGCTGCGCTAACGCCCCTCACTCCTCGCTCCTTATTAGGCTGCTGTCGGTTGCTTCATTTGCGATTCTAGAATTGAGCCGTAAAGGTTACTGTTACGCATCAACTCTTCATGAGTTCCCTGGGCGACTAAGTGGCCTTTATCCATAAGTAAAATGCGGTCTGCGTTGCGGATCGTGCTGATTCTTTGGGCAATGACAAACGACGTGCAAGTCTTGCCTCGCATTAAGTCATCTAAAGCATCTTGAATATCAGCAGCAGTTTTCGCATCAACTGCGGAGGTACTGTCATCGAGAATTAAAATCCGGTAATTAGTTAAAAGAGTGCGCGCGATCGCAATTCTTTGTTTTTGTCCTCCTGATAGCCCCACACCTCGTTCGCCGACAATTGTGTCGTAACCGTCGGGTAAACTAGCAATAAAGTCGTGAATTTGGGCAGTTTTAGCAACATTGATGACTTTTTCTAGAGGAGCATCAGGTGCAGCATAGGCAATATTATCGCGGAGCGTACCAGAAAAGAGTGTTGTTTCTTGAAAGACAATGCCGATGTGCGATCGCAAGCTTTCTAAAGAAAAATCGCGGACGTCACGTCCATCAATTCTGACTGCACCTGCGGTGACATCATAGAAGCGAGGAATCAAATTCATGATCGTACTTTTACCCGAACCAGTCATGCCAAGGATGGCAATTAATTCTTGAGGTTTGGTTTCAAAAGAAATGCCTTTAAGAGCTTCTGTCGTCGCCCCAGGATAGCGGAAATGGACATTTTCAAAGGTAATACGACCGCCGCATTTTTCAAACGGTACAGCACCAGGGCGATCGCGAATTTCAATTTCTGCATCGACAACTTCATAAACTCGTTCAGCAGAAGCAGCAGCTTGGGCGATCGCTGGAGCAGCAAAACCAATTAGTAAAATAGGTTGGAGAATAAATAATAGGTAGGAGTTAAACGCGACTAATTCCCCAATCGAGAATGTACCGCCAATGACTTGAATGCCACCGACACCAACAACAACAACTGTAATCAGGTTACTGAGTAGAAAGATCCACGGAAACGCATTGCGAATTGCTGCGATCGTCCGCATACTTACTTTGATCAATTCGTTGTTTAACTGTGTGTAGCGTGTCATTTCTACAGGTTCGCGGACAAAGGCTTTGACAACACGAACACCGAAGATATTTTCTTGTAAGATTGCGTTAAGGTCTCCCAGTCGTTCTTGCACTTGACCAAACAGCTTTTGATTTTTTCTGAGAAACTGTGCCAGGATCAGTGCAGCGATTGGAACTAAGCCCAAGGTAATCAACGCTAGTTGCCAATTCATTAAAATGAGAATTGTTGCGATGGTCACTAAAGTTACAATAGCACCAACGACCTGAATTAAGCTTGTCCCGACAAACGTGCGAATTTGTTCAACATCACTCGTGATGCGCGTTAATAACTGCGAAGTTTGTGCTTGATCGTGATAACTAAAACTGAGATTTTGAATCTTTCTAAAAATTCTGTTGCGTAAGTCGTAGGCGACGCCTTGAGACACCTTTTCTGCCAAAAAAGTCTGTCCAAAATTAAACAAACCTCGACCGATCGCCACTAAAACCATTGCGCCAGCAACTTTAAAAATCACTTGATAGTCAAAGCGGGCAATACCGTCATCAATACCCCAGCGGAATAATTGTGGAGTAATCGCATTCGCAGCTGTTAGTAGTAACAAGCTAACTAATGCTCCAGTAGCAATCAGCCAGTAAGATTTGAGACTTCCTAGAACGCGGTTAAGAGATTGCATAAAATATTGTGTACTACATCTTTATTTATAATTAAATGCGAACGCTTTGGTGTACTAGAGATGAGGAGGAGCCGCTTTTTTCGTGCGGAGGTGTCCTCCGTTGTAGCAAGTGGCGTCAAACTGGCGTTGAGGGGCTAGCAAACTCAGGACAATTTTTCTGAGTTTTTCCCTGAGATCAAATCAGGGCTTTTAACTGTTTAATAGTAACCATGCAGGGTAAAGAACGCAGATGAGTGCCAACGAGCAATACTACAGAGTTCTAGGACTAGAACCAGGAGCAACACTCGAAGAAATTAACCAAGCTTATAAAGATTTGGCATTTATTTGGCATCCGGATCGGATTCCTAAAGATAATCCGCGACTGCAACAAAAAGCAAACGAGTTCCTCAAAGAAATCAATACAGCACGCGATCGCCTGCGAGCCTATTTACAACAAAAACCCAAAGCAACTCCACCAAACGCCTCACCATCACCGTCATATCGCCCTCCTCGCCCACAATCAAGTGAGACTCGATATTGGGGTGCAGATTTTAAACGAGCCAACTTGAAAGAAAGAGATCTCTCAGGGCGAGATTTTCGCAACGCTAATTTTACAGGTGCGAATCTGAGCGATGCATTTATGCATAAAGTTAATCTCAGTGGCGCAATTTTGTTTCAAGCAAACTTGTTTCGTGCCAATCTTTTGCAAGCTAACCTGAGTCATGCTAACCTCCGAGAAGCCAATTTAGTCGGTGCAGATTTAAGTGGTGCAGATTTAAGTGGTGCAGATTTGCGCGGGGCGCGTGTTGGAGTTGGCGATCGCATTTTTGTCAAACTCACAGGTGCTCGTCTCACAGGTGCAATTATGCCTGATGGTACAGTTCATCAGTAGATGGTAATGGGTAATTGGTAATTGGTAAATGCCTCAAAGCAATACAAGTCGCGAATTGATCTCATCACTGGAAACTGACGGTGTTCGGTTTGTGCGGATTTTGTGGTGTGACAATGCTAATATCATTCGTGGCAAGGCTGTACACATAGGAATGCTATCACATTACATCGAACACGGTGTCGGTATTTCAGCAGGGCAGCAAGGTGTACCCGTGATGTACGATGCAGTCATGCCAGATAGTGGGTTAAGTCCTGTTGGGGAAATTCGCTTAGTTCCCGATTGGTCTAACTTAATACTTTTACCCTATGCAAATGGTCATGCTCAAGTCATGGGAGACATGATCTACAATAGACAACCTTGGGCATTGTGTCCTCGAAATTTTCTCAAGCGCATGATTGATATAGCTGCTAGTGAGGGAATAGAAATTCAAGCAGCGTTTGAAAATGAATTTTATCTCCTCCAGCAAACCGATAATCTTGTTCCGGTAGATGAAACACTGTTTGCTGCTGCTGTGGCGATGGATATTAACCGCGAGGTAATTGATGACATTGCGGAAGCATTAATTGCCCAAAAAATTCCTGTCGAACAGTATTATCCTGAATCAGGTTTTGGACAACAAGAAATTTCTATACGCTACGGTTCAGCATTGATTGCTGCTGATCGACAAATCGTCTTTAGAAATACAGTGCGGGCGATCGCCTTCAAACACCGTCTTAAAGCATCGTTCTTACCTAAAATCTTTCCTGATGCTGCGGGTAGTGGTTGTCATCTCCACTTAAGCTTATGGCGTGACGGCAAAAATTTAGTTCCATCAGAAGGTATAGAAGGACTATCTTCTGTCGCCAGGGCATTCATTGCCGGAATCTTACATCATCTTCCCGCACTGATGGCAATAACAACTCCTAGCCCTAATTCTTATCGTCGCTTGCGTCCTCATTATTGGAGTGGTGCTTTTCGTTGTTGGGGAATTGATAATCGCGAAGCTGCAATTAGAGTCCCCAGCGATCCAGAAGATCAGTATCCCACTCAGTTTGAATTTAAAACTGTAGATGCTACCTCTAATCCTTACTTGGCTTTAGGTGCTGTCATTGCTGCTGGAATTGATGGAATCCGCCACAATTTGACGCTTGGAGAATCAATCAATGTCGATCCAGGACTCTTATCACCAACAGAATTACAAAAACGTGGTATTGACCGATTACCAAAAAATTTAGCAGAAGCGATCGCTCACCTCAAACAAAATACTACTCTTCTAAGTGCCTTAAATCCACACCTAGCTCAAGCCTTCTTAGCAGTGCGACAAGCTGAATGGGAAGCGATGCAGAATTTCGATTTAGCAGCAGAAGTCAAACTCTTGTTAGAGCGATACTAGTGGCAAGGTGCCTACTTATATTTATACTATTGGATGTAACTTTTTAGACAAAAGAGGGCATAAATAAAGGTAGTCTCACTGTAAGTATTGATTGCCTAATTGCTATGACCTATTGTTTGAGAATTGCAGATATACCAACAACTGAAAGACCACGCGAGCGATTGTTAGCTCATGGTGCTAACAATTTAGCAACAGCAGAACTAATTGCCATTTTACTAGGTACAGGTCAAGGACAGGGAAAGCTTTCAGCAGTAGGTTTAGGGCAATATATCTTACAAGAACTAAGTAAAAATCAACGCGATCCGCTGGCTGTTCTCAGGGAAATAACTCCTCAAGAACTTATGCAAATTCACGGAATTAAGTCAGCTAAAGCTGCAACAATTGTAGCTGCGGTTGAACTGGGTAAACGAGCGTTTCAATCTCGTCCTCTAGAACGCACTGTCATTGATAGTCCAGCTGCTGCAGCAGCGACTTTAAGTCAAGATTTAATGTGGCAAGCACAAGAACGTTTTGCTGTGTTGCTTCTAGATGTTAAAAACCGACTCATTGGTACTCAGGTGATTACAATCGGTACAGCAACCGAAACCTTAGCCTCTCCCAGAGAAATTTTTCGAGAAGTCATTCGTCAGGGTGCAACAAGAGTGATTGTTGCTCATAATCATCCTTCAGGAAATGTAGAACCGAGTCCTCAAGACATTGAATTGACAAGACAACTATTAGCTGGAGCGCAGTTTTTAGACGTTCCTTTGTTAGATCATCTCATTTTAGGTGACGGTAATCATCAAAGTCTCCGCGAAATTACAACTTTATGGGATGAGTATCCACAGGAATAAATCTAAACTTCTTTTCCTATCTTGTACTTTAGAATATATGCCCAAAAAAATTAAAATTAGAGAACTTAAGGCAATGTTGAGGAAGTCAGGCTTTATCTGTTGCTGCCATACAACATTACCTTAGCTGGTAATGACGGAGACGATGCACAGCGTTATCAAGAAAAAGATGTTCGTAATGTGCAAGAAGTGAAACAGCCTGGAGGGGAAGATGACACCACACTATAGTATCCTTATTCAGTGGAGTGACGAAGACCAAGTATATATCGCTTCGTTACCTGAGTTTAGTCCATACGTTCGTACTCATGGCAATACTTATCAAGATGCCTTAGAAAGTGCGGAGGAACTTTTAGAAACAATGTGCTTGCATTATCAAGACCAAGGTAAAGCACTACCACAACCAGCACTTGCAGGATAATTTATGTACTATTGGTACACAAATGATGAAACAAGGTTACACCGGATAACCATCAGTAATGTCCAAAAGACTTCCCCAACCTCGAATCATCCGCCAGAGCAATCGAAACGTGTCTAGAGGATGAATACCCACAGGGAAATTGAAAATATACGTACTTGTTAATCACTCTCTATTATATTAATTTATACCGCTACGGATGATTAGCGCAGTGGTAGCGCGCAGGATATCCTATTTACACTTTTAAAACTCCTGGCTCTTGTTGTAAAGGCAGCACATCGACTATATCTGTTTGAGCGCAGTATTTTAGATCTTCGTAACACTCCAAGCGGAGTAAGCGCTTACCATGACTGGCATGATGAAACAATCCTAAGAGATTATTTTGCCATTGGGTATAAAGCGCGATCGCTCCCATAACTTCATCGTTTCCGGCTAACTCTTCTAAAGGTAATTCGGTTTGCTGCCAAATACTATGGGCGATCGCGCCAGCACATGCTGTATCTTCCAGTGAAAAACTTCCTTCCCAACCAGAACCCACAATCCATAATATTTCTGGTTGCTGAGCCATAATGTACTTGACAACAGCCGCACGGTTAATAAAAGCAGCAGCTGTTACAGCAGCAGCATGTTGTACTCGTTGTAGTGCGCGGGTTCCGTTCGTTGTACTGATAAACAATCGGCGTCCTTGGACGCGCTCTGGTGTACAATCAAGAGGAGAGTTGCCCATATCAAAGCCTGCTACTTTAGCGCCGCCACGTTCTCCTGCTCGCAGTCTTTTTTCGGCTGACCAAGCTTCACTTACCTGTATCAACTGATCTAAATCGCTAAACACTTGCACTGCTTCAGCGCCAGCTGCCAATACAGTAGCAATTGTCGTTGTTGCACGTAGTACATCGACTGCGATCGCACAGTCTGGTACTTTATCCTCTGGAGTCAGTTCGGGAGTGTGGTAAATGAATAGTTTCACAACCTAACAATCACTGCAATCAAAACTTTGGTCATCTTACCAAATCATATGGCTATTCTGACACCTAAAATTTCTAACTTTTTTCAGCAACATTCTTATTTCGTATATTTATTAACATATATCTCCTGGGTTATTCAATACTTACCATAAGATCTTTTCGTAGGTAGATGCTACAAATGCCAAAACTTGGTTTAATAAAAATTGTTGAATAGTTTATTTACACAAAAGATTATGAGTTGGCTAAAAAGACTTTTTGGACTTGATAGACCAAAGAACGCACCGTCTTTTAGTACAAAACCGCAACCGCAAGCAGGAGCTACTACCCAACAAGTTCCTCCTGAGCGCATGGGCTTAAATGGAGAATACGATCAAAGCGGTTTAGCAAAACGAGTCGCTTTAGCATTTGATCAAGATTCAACTATTGATGATATTGATACTCTGTATGTAGCACAAACAGGTAGCACAGTTGTCTTAAAAGGTAGAGTTCCCAATCAAGAAATTCTTAACAAGATGGTTTCAGTCGCACGAGGAGTTCACGGTGCAACCTCTGTAGAAACTAACCAAGTAACAATTGGCTAAATTGTTTGAAATTTATTGGATTGGATAGTTCAGTGATGTAAATACCAAACTGTGTGGCAATAAATCTTCCACTTTATATAACTCTCTATAATAATCACTATAGAGAGTTGTTTCATAAATTAGTTACTATTAGTTAGCAGTGATTTTTATGTAATAGAAGCAAAAGAATTCTTTGAGTCGCTTGCTGTCTGTAAAAAACTATTTATCCAATTTAAGATTGCTAGGTTGACTTCCTCAGGGCATTCGTCGTGCGGGCAGTGTCCTGCATTCTTTAGCTGTAAAAGCTGCACCTGCGGATTGTATGCTATGAACTTTTGTGCTAATTTTGGGGGAACCATCCGGTCTTGTTCTCCCCATATTAGTAACATTGGTACTTCAACAGAAGGTAGTAATTTTTTGACGCTAATGCCGTTAGCACTTGATATTGCTTTAATAGTTGCATAAAATGCTTGCGCCGAACCTCGGTCTTGTGCTGGACCTATTAGTATATCTACCAATTCATCAGTGACTGCAGTAGGGTTAGCATAGGCAATTGATGCCCATCGCCGGACGATTGATGGTCTGTTGATTAAGCGAAATGCAGTTTTTAGGATTAGTGGTGAAGCAACCAGCGATTTGATTGTTTGCACAACCGGTCTTAAAGCAGCAGGAATCACTTCTTCTTCCAAAGATGGATCGGGTAAACTTAACATCACAATTCCTTGTACCATCTCTGGATGACTTGCAGCAGCAGCCAGCGACACGAGTGAACCAATTGAATTACCGACTAGAACAACCGGATGGCGAATAAACGTTCGCCAAAAGTCGTAAACCTGCTCAACCCAAAGCGTAATCTGATAATTTGCTGCAGCTTTCTCAGAAGCGCCAAAACCTAGCATGTCAATTGCATAAACAGTATGCGATTCCCCAAGTACGTTAAGATTTTGCCTCCAGTGCCCAATTGAAGTGCCAAAACCATGAAGTAAAAGAAGTGGTTTTGTTTCGGGGAGTTGCTTTTTTGGTCGAATATAGGTATATCGAGTTTGCCATCCCCGCCAAACCCAGTCTCTTTGACTGCCAATTCTTTGTTGCCAACAATCACCGATCGCACTCATTCTGTTTAAAATAAATTTACAAAAATCTCTTAAGATTTTATTTAAATTTTAGCGAAAGGCAAGCAAACATTGCATCTATTTTAGCTAATACTGTCTGCCCGTCCTAAAATGTAGGATTTACCCTACCCCCACTCAGCTTAAAAATTTGCTAAAGTGTTGTTCGAGTACCAAACATAGTCTTCTGTTTGCTAAAGATTAATGACACTCAATACCACTTCTTACTGAGTTTAGCTAAACTTTAATTGATATAGTGCCACAAGCATTATTCTGCGCTTATTTAAGCTAAAAGTAAGGCTGGTTTTTCCAAACAGTTGCTCTTGATTATTAACGCCTGTGATTGACAAAAGAAAAAATCGCGATCTCACCTTAACTAACGAACAAATTCGCTTTCCCAAAATTCGGGTCATAGACACCGATGGAGCGCAACTTGGACTTCTATCGCCACGAGAAGCTTTGCAAATAGCAGAAGAGAAAGAGCTTGATCTCGTCCTCCTCAGCGACAAAGCCGATCCCCCTGTTTGTCGAATTATGGACTACGGCAAGTATAAATTCGAGCAAGAGAAAAAAGCACGGGAAGCTCGAAAAAAGCAGCATACTGCTGACGTCAAAGAAGTTAAGATGCGCTACAAGATTGAGGAACACGACTACAAAGTACGGGTTAACCAAGCACAGCGCTTTCTCAAAGATGGCGATAAAGTGAAAGCTACTGTGATGTTCCGAGGTCGTGAAATCCAACACAGCGACCTAGCGGAAACTTTGCTAAAACGGATGGCAACGGATTTAGAGCAAGTAGGAGAAGTCCAGCAAGCGCCGAAAAAAGAAGGTAAAAACATGATGATGCTAATAGCTCCGAAGAAGTAATGTTGTCATAAATCTATACAACTTAGTGCTATTAATTGTGATGAGTGATTTGCCACTCATCACTTATTTTTAGTTTGTTTTGGCTTGTTGCGTGGTCAGCCAGTTACATCATTAAATCTTAACCTGCTTGATAACCTTCAACTGTGTGACCAGCAGCAACGATCGCTTGTTTGATGGTTTCTTCAGAAGCTTCAGATTCTACTGTCACTGTCTTTGCGTTGACATCGACATTGACTTGCGCGTCGGGTTCCATTGTATTGATAGATTCTCTAATTGTTTGCGCACAACCATCACAGACAATACTTGGAACGTTGAGTTTAAGAGCCATAACTAAATAAATTCGATCAAATTCAGAATTTTCCAAATGAATATTTTACAGTCCTGAGCACGTTGAGTTCATGAACCCTTAGCTAGATTATTTGAGATACATCCACTACGGGTGGCTACAATCACAACCAAAATGCAAAAATATATGAATTAAGACTGACGCCGAAAGGAACCGAAAGAATTGTTTCGGTTGGTAATTGGTCAATGGTAATGGGTAATTACCGTTAATTGTCTACTACGTACGTCTTAATAAAATAAATCAAATCAACTCATACGCTAGACTGCCATTATCTCTAGCCATTAGTCACTAGCCACTCCAAAAAACTCATGTTTTCTCCCCAGTATCTCAGCGGTAACGACATTCGGCAAAAATTCCTCGATTTTTATGCACAACGAGGACATACCGTTTTGCCTAGTGCTTCTCTAGTACCTGAAGATCCTACTGTGCTGCTGACGATCGCGGGAATGCTACCATTTAAACCGATATTTCTCGGACAGCGATCGCCTGAATTTAAAAGAGCAACAACGTCTCAGAAGTGTATTCGTACCAATGATATCGAAAATGTTGGGCGGACTAAACGGCATCACACATTTTTTGAGATGCTGGGGAATTTTAGCTTTGGCGATTATTTTAAAGAACAAGCGATCGCCTGGGGTTGGGAAATCTCTACGGAAGTCTTTGGCTTACCTGCTGAACGTCTCGTTGTCAGTGTGTTTGAAGATGACGACGAGGCTTATGCGATTTGGCGCGATAAAATTGGCGTTCGGGAAACTCACATCAAACGCATGGGAGAGGATGATAACTTCTGGGCGTCAGGTCCTACAGGTCCGTGTGGTCCATGTTCAGAAATATACTATGATTTTCATCCAGAACGCGGGGATGACATTGATTTAGAAGATGACACGCGGTTTATCGAGTTTTACAACTTGGTGTTCATGCAGTACAACCGCGATGCTGATGGTAACTTAACACCACTCCAAAACAAAAATATTGATACAGGATTGGGTTTGGAACGCATGGCGCAGATTTTGCAACAGGTTCCAAATAACTATGAAACTGACTTGATCTTCCCGATTATTAAAACCGCAGCAGAAATTGCTGGAATTAACTACGCCAAGAGTGATGAAAAAACACAAGTATCTCTCAAAGTAATTGGAGATCACATTCGTGCAGTTGTCCACATGATCTCTGATGAAATTCATGCTTCTAATGTAGGACGCGGTTATGTCTTACGACGCTTGATTCGGCGAATTGTGCGTCACGGAAGATTAATTGGTATTGAAGGGGAATTTACAACACAAGTTGCAGAAAGTGCGATCGCGCTTGCTGAATCGGCTTACCCCGAAGTGCGTCAACAAGAAGATGCAATTCAAGCAGAACTACAACGAGAAGAATCGCGCTTCTTGAAAACTTTGGCGCGGGGTGAAGATTTACTAGCAGAAATCATCGAAAAAGTCAAGAAGGAAGGGAAAACTCAAATCGATGGGCGCGATGCGTTTACTTTATATGATACCTACGGCTTTCCACTCGAACTGACGCAAGAAATTGCAGCAGAACAAGATCTCACAGTGGATGAAGCTGGATACAACCAAGCGATGGAAGAACAACAAACGCGATCGCAAGAAGCCCACGAAACAATTGATTTAACGGTTCAAGGTTCGCTGGATAAACTAGCAGAAGAGATCAAGGTTACGGAGTTTGTTGGTTATACGCAGTTTTCTAGCCAAGGAGTTGTAGAAGCGATTTTACTCAATGGTGAAACTGTAGAGTCAGCTGAAGC
This sequence comes from Gloeocapsopsis sp. IPPAS B-1203, assembly GCF_002749975.1. Taxonomy (NCBI): domain Bacteria; kingdom Bacillati; phylum Cyanobacteriota; class Cyanophyceae; order Chroococcidiopsidales; family Chroococcidiopsidaceae; genus Gloeocapsopsis; species Gloeocapsopsis sp. IPPAS B-1203. The sequence continues at coordinate 326,887 of NZ_PEIG01000004.1, forward strand.
TGGAACAGATGTCCAAGTCGTTCTTGATACAACACCATTTTATGCTGAATCAGGCGGACAAATTGGCGATCGCGGGTATATCAGTAGCGAGGATGCATTAGTAGAAGTGACAGACGTACAGCGCGAATCTGACTTTTATATCCATATTGGGCGGATTGTGCGGGGAACGTTACGTGCGGGAGATAAAGTCAACGCCCAAATTGATAGTGGATGTCGCCGTCGCGTACAAGCACATCATACAGCAACGCATTTATTGCAAGCAGCTTTAAAGAAAATTGTTGATGATTCGATTTCACAAGCAGGTTCTTTAGTAGCCTTTGATCGCCTGCGATTCGATTTTAACTGTCCGCGAGCGCTGACACCAGAGGAAGTACAAAAAGTTGAAGAACAAGTAAATTCGTGGATTACATGGGCGGTTCAAGCCGATGTTGCGATTATGTCATTAGCCGAAGCCAAAGCAAAAGGTGCGACCGCTATGTTTGGGGAAAAATACGGCGAACAAGTGCGTGTTTTAGATTTCCCTGGTGTATCGATGGAGTTATGTGGGGGAACACACGTCAGCAATACTGCAGAAATTGGCGTTTTTAAAATTATTTCTGAATCAGGCGTTGCTTCTGGAGTACGACGCATCGAAGCTGTAGCAGGTGCAGCAGTGTTGGATTACTTAAATGTCCGTGATAAAGTTGTGCGGGAACTAGGCGATCGCTTTAAAGCAAAACCCGAAGAACTCGGCGATCGCATCACTGGATTACAGAATGAACTGAAAAACACCCAAAAGCAACTTGAAAACCTCAAAGCAGAACTCGCGATCGCTAAATCTGATACGCTGTTATCGTCAGCCGAAGCGGTAGGCGAATCCAAAATCTTGGTTGCACAATTAGAAGGAGTCGATGCTGAAGCACTCAAAACCGCAGCCGAACGTTTATTGCAAAAACTCGGTAATGGTGCAGTTATTTTAGGTTCAGTTCCCGAAGCTGGAAAAGTCAGTTTAGTCGCTGCATTTAGTAAGCAAGTGAATAATCAAGGCTTACAAGCAGGGAAGTTTATCGGGGCGATCGCCAAAATCTGTGGTGGTGGTGGTGGTGGGCGTCCAAACCTCGCTCAAGCTGGTGGGCGCGATCCGAGTAAACTTCCTGAAGCATTAGAAAACGCCCGCGAACAACTGCGATCGTCTTTGAGTTCAATATAACAACTAGCTTGGCGAATGAATTCGCTGCTAGACAGACAAAGTCCACCTCCGTTGACTTACTCACCACAAATTCCTCTTAGTGTGCGGAGGGAGACACACTTTGTTTGAGTAGTCCCGACTTCAGTCGAAGGGTATCTAGATAATTCAGTTAGCCAATCACTTTATGTGGAGAACCGCTGATGTCACAAGTACAATCCACACTGTCAGAGGTCATTTATCCTGATAGTGACGGTCAACCAATGGCAGATAATACTAAACAATTCCGTTGGATTGTCACTATTAAAGAAGGGTTAGAGTGGTTATTTAAAGACGATCCTAATGTATTTGTTGCGGGTGACTTACTGTGGTATCCCATTGAAGGAAACAACGTAACTCGCGCTGCGCCAGATGCCATGATAGTCTTTGGTAGACCTAAAGGGGATAGAGGTTCTTATCAACAATGGAAAGAAGATAATATCGCACCACAAGTGGTGTTTGAAGTGCGATCGCCTGGTAATACCCAAACAGAGATGGATAAAAAGCTGGTATTTTATGACCGTCATGGTGTAGAAGAATATTACTTGTACGATCCTGATAAAGGCGATCTGAGTGGTTGGTTGCGTCGAGAAAATCGGCTAGATGTCATTGAACCGATCTTAGGTTGGGTGAGTCCGCGACTTGGTATTCGATTTGAGATGGCGGACACTGATCTTGTGCTGTATCGCCCCGATGGAGAAAGATTTGCGACTTATGTTGAGTTAGCAACTTCGCGGGAACAAGTTATGCAACAGTTAGAACAAGAAAAAGCCCGTTCTCAACAACTCGCAGCCAAACTCAGAGAATTAGGAATTAATCCTGAAGAATTAGAGTAGTAGGTAGTAATTTTTCATTACCCATTACCACTTACCAAAAACCAAGAGGAAAATATGGGACGCTTAAATCCATACACCCTACAAATGCAGATTACTCGAATGTTCGAGCAAGGGCAATCATTTTTTGCCACAACAAAAGTGCAGGATTGGTTAAAAGAACGCAATCAAAATCCAGCCGACTATGACATTATTTTTCATCAAAAACCTGCGCCTCCTGGTTCTCAAGAAGTCATTGCGATTGAAATCGAGTTGCGGCGTAAAGATGGACAACCTGTAGACCCTTGGTTGCAAGAACAAGCAAATTTACACGCTTAATTTCAAGTTGTTAGCTTTTAGCAATTAGCTCTTATAAATACAGCCATCTTACTAGAACATGAGAAATTTACTAGTAATTACTTTACTTACTGTACTCGGTGTTAGTGAATTAGTGTTCAGCACCCAAGCTGCATTATCTCAGATTAACATCCAAGTAGCCCAAGCCTCTCGTTGGCGATCGCTTGCCAAAATCTCATTAGCCCAAGCTAGGAAAACAGCAGAATCCGCAATAGGGGGTACTGCTAGCAGTGTGAATCTTGCTGATAGAAATGGTGGTTTAGTATATGAGGTGATTGTTGGTGATACAAGAGTGATCGTCGATGCTGGCAATGGTTTTGTTCTCTACTCAGAAAATATAACATTGGATAGCGAAAACAACGAAGGTGATGAAGATTCTTTTCGCCCGCGTAGTAGTGTGCAGATTCCTGATAGCTATGAATGAAATTCAGTCAGGATTAGGGTAATTGGTAATTGGTAATTGGTAATTGGTAATTGGAAGAGATTCACTTTAATAAAATCATTTTATGAGTTAGATGCAATTCAATTCAAAAGCGTAAGCGATGAACCTAATTTGGTTACTACTGCAAGCTTCTTGGGTAAATGTTGCGATCGCTGTGTTAACAGGTTTGATTAGCGGTGGTTGTAGCGCCCGTCTGATTGCACTCATCAATAGTGCTGTAAATGAGCAATCAACGAATAATCTCTTATGGTACTTTGTTGGGCTTGCAGTTGTTGCATTGTTAACTAGCGTTATTTCACAAGTTTTACTCATCAGCCTTGCTCAGGAAGCAGTTTATCATTTGCGGTTGCGTTTGAGTCGGGGAATTTTATCTTCTCCATTGCGACATTTAGAAGAACTTGGTGCGAGTCGTTTATTAGCAACTCTGACAGAAGATGTCCAAACACTATCTAATACAATATTTGTGATTCCCTTTGTATGCATAGATGTTGCGATCATTGCAGGATGCTTGATTTATCTCGGTTGGCTTTCGGGCGTCGTCTTTTTAATTGTCATTGTATTTTTGGGAATAGCGATCGCCAGTACGCAATTTCTGCTGACTCGTGCGCGGAAGTTTCTCTCGTTAGCGCGTGAAGAACAAGACAGGTTATTTAAACACTTTCGCGCCATCACGGACGGAGTCAAAGAACTCAAACTTCATGCTTTACGTCGTCAAGCATTTTTGTCAGATGAATTACAAATCAGTGCGGCGACATCTCGCGATCATAATTTGACAGCGTTTAAGACATTTGCGATCGCTACTGGTTGGGGAAATCTGCTTTTCTTTACCATTGTTGGTTTACTAATCTTTGCTCTTCCGCAATTAACTACTGTTTCTCCTGCGATACTCTCCGCCTATATTCTCACAATTACCTACTTACTCGTTCCCTTTCAGAACATTTTAGAAAGACTTCCAGCTTTGTTTCGTGCTAATGTTGCCTTACAGAAAGTTGAAAGAATGAAATTAGCTTTAGCAAGCCAGAAAGAAACAAACAACACAACAGAAATATCTACTACTAACTGGAATAAGCTAGAACTCGATCAAGTCACTCACACATACCGAGGTGAACAGGAAGATAGCAATTTTGTGTTAGGGGAACTCAGCTTAACATTGTATCCTGGTCAACTTGTGTTTATTGTTGGTGGTAATGGTAGTGGTAAATCAACGCTAGCCAAAATCATCACTGGGTTATATGTTCCAGAATCAGGCAAAATTCGTTTAGATAACAAACTCATCAACGAGGAAAATTTAGAGTGGTATCGGCAGCATTTTTCGGCAATTTTCTCTGATTTCTTTTTATTTGAGCGCTTATTGGGTATAGAAAATGCTTCCCTCGATCAACAAGCACAAGAGTATCTACAAAAACTTCATTTGAACACAAAAGTTCAAGTAAAAGATGGTTTACTTTCTACTACAGCACTATCACAAGGTCAGCGTAAACGCTTAGCATTACTGACAGTATTTTTAGAAGATCGTCCTATATATCTCTTTGATGAATGGGCGTCAGATCAAGATCCTTACTTTCGAGATATCTTCTACAAAGAACTATTATTAAACCTCAAAAAGCGCAATAAAACGATACTAGTTATTAGTCATGACGATCGCTATTTTCACTTAGCAGATCGGGTAATTAAGTTAGATTACGGTAAGGTAGAGTATGACAGTAGCTATGCCTAGTAAAATCTGTAAGCTAAACTAGCTACAATTAATTGCATCAATTCTAATATTAAATTTAGTCCTAATCTCTAGTTATGAATTAGTATTATGTCAAAACAACTTGAAGATATCTACAATTTTCTACCATTATCTGATTCTATTGCCACCGCAGGACAACCTACTACACAGCAATTTTCTGATATTAAAGCAGCAGGTTACGATGTTGTGATTAACCTTGCTTTACCAACCTCAACCAATGCTATAACCAATGAGCAACAAATAGTAGAAAATTTAGGAATAAAATATGTACACATTCCAGTCATTTGGGAGAAACCTACTTTAGAAGATATTGAGCGATTCTTTGCAGTGATGGAAGAAAACGCAGATAAAAATGTCTTTGTTCATTGTGCAATGAATATGCGAGTTTCAGCATTTGTGTACTTGTATCGCATTATTCACGAACAAACAAATATAGAAGAAGCCAAAAAAAGTTTATATCAAATTTGGCAACCGAATGAAACTTGGCAGCAATTTATTGAAAAGGTAATTGCATATTATCAAAAATAAATTCGTAATTCGAGTTAAATTGTGCGAACTACGAATTTATACATTCATATCCTTACAAAGCAGCAAAGTAAGCTTCTAAAGCTTCTGAACCACCAATCAATTTGCCATCAATAAATACTTGTGGTACTGTAGTTGCGCCTGCTACTGCCTGTAACGAGCGAGTTGTTACGTCTTGACCAAGGACAATCTCTTCATAGTCTAATCCGCGTTCTTGTAGCATTGATTTAGCACGAGAGCAGAAAGGACAACCAACTTTGGCAAATAGCGAGACTAATTGCGGTTTAGCAGCTTCTGGATTAATGTAAGTAAGCATCGTCTCAGAATCAGAGACTTTAAAAGGATCGCCAGGCTCTTCTGGTTCGATAAACATTTTTTCAATAACGGCATCCTTTACTAACATCGAATAGCGCCAGGAACGTTTACCAAAGCCTAAATCTGTTTTATCAACTAGCATTCCCATTCCTTCGGTAAATATTCCATTACCATCGGGAATCATTTTGATATTCTCTGCTTCTTGATGCTTTGCCCATTCGTTCATTACAAAAGCATCATTGACAGAAACACAAACTATGTCATCTACACCATTTTCGTAAAAAGCTTTTGCCATTTGGTTGTAGCCAGGAAGATGAGTTGACGAACAAGTGGGAGTAAATGCACCTGGTAAGGCAAATACAACAACTGTCTTACCATTAAACAAATCATCAGTTGTGATATCAACCCACTCACTATTCTGACGAGTACGAAAAGTGCAACTAGGAACCCTTTGTCCTTCTCGGTTTGACAACATCAATAAAAATTCCTTTACAAATTGCAACAATTGCAGCGTACTCATCACGAGTATGGTTTGTCAAGAGGACATTGAGGAAGTGTTCTCTATTAGTCATTTAGTCATTATCTTCTAACTTTCTTGAATCATCTAACAGTGGGAGCCTAATGACAAAAGTTGAGCCTTGCCCTTCTCCTGCACTGTAGGCATGGATAGTACCATTGTGGAGTTCGACGAGATGTTGCGCGATCGCAAGTCCTAAACCTAATCCACCAGCTAAACCAGATTCGGCTTGATGAAAGCGATCAAAAATATGGGGAAGGAACTCAGCCGAGATGCCAATACCTGTATCAGTGATGGTGATTTGGGCGATTTGGGTAATTGGTAATTGGTAATTGGTAATTGGTAATTGGTTGGTATCACTACATATTACTTCTAACTTCACTGCTATCTGTCCTTGTTCTGGGGTAAATTTAATCGCATTGGTGAGGAGATTGCAGATGACTTGTTGCAGGCGATCGGCATCAGCTAGAACAGAGACGCTTGTAAGTGCTGGTTCAGTAAGTTTTGCAAATTCTACATGAATGTTTTTCGCGATCGCCGCAGTCAAGACTGCGGCGATCGCTGTTTCAATGACCGCTGCGAGTTCGACTGGCTGAGGATGCAAACGTAGTTTACCTGCACTGATGCGGGAAATATCGAGCAAGTCTTGCACCAATTTAGCTTGCAGCGTGGCGTTACGTTCGATCGTATCCAATGCTTTGGTCAACATCGACAAATTGGGGGGATTGCTGCGTAGCAAGCGCGTCCAACCGAGAATTGACACCAAGGGAGTATTCAGTTCGTGCGAAATCGTTGATAGCAGTTCATCCTTTTGGCGGAGCGTAGTTCTTGCCTCATGAAGTGCAACAGATCGCTGTTTTGCCGTTTGGAGATGGGCATTGACGCGAGACACGAGTTCCTGTGCTGAGAAGGGTTTGATTAAGTAGTCGTCTGCACCCGCTTCTAGTCCTGCGACGATCGCTTCTTCTCCTGCACGCGCAGATAGCAAAATAATCGGAATTTCTCTAGTACGCGGATCAGATCGCAAGGCTTGCAGCAATTCAAAGCCGTCTAAGTTTGGCATCATCACATCGCTGAGAATCAAATCTGGAAGTTGTGCTTGCACCGATGACAGCGCTGCAGCTCCGTCTGCAACGGCTGTGACTTGAGCGTGTTTGCTCAAGATGCGAGTGAGGTAATCGCGTATATCTGGATTGTCATCCACTAAAAGGATGCGAGCCGTTTGAGAATTTTGAGTTAAAGAGTTTTTTTCTAACTCAGAACTCAATACCGAAAACTCAACACTCGCCGCTTCAGTGGGAAGCCAAAGTTCTGCCTCTTGCACGTAAGCAGTTGCCCCGACTGAGGTTGACGTGAGCGTGCGCGATGCTTTGATTTGCTCCTGCGGCAAGTGTTCTACTCCAAAAGGCAGCGTAATTGTAAAACAACTTCCTTGTCCAAGCGTACTGCTGACGTTAATGATTCCACCTTGTAATTGCACCAGTTCATGCACGAGCGCTAAGCCGATGCCAGAGCCTTCGTGCGATCGCGCTGCGTGGGCTTTGCTCAATCGCGCTTGATAGAATCGCTCAAACAAATGCGGCAATTCTTCCGGCGCAATTCCTGTACCAGTATCTTGAACCTCAAAAATAACGTGATGATCGACGGGATGGAGGCTAACTCTGATTTCACCGTTTAGCGTGAACTTAAACGCATTCGAGATCAGATTCAGAACAATCTTTTCCCACATTTCGCGATCAACATACACAGGTTCAGGCAATGGTAGACAATCCACAATTAGCCGTAAACCTGCTTGCTCGATCGCCGAACGAAATACTGAAGCTAACTCACTTGTGAACGCTGCTAAATCCGTCGGTTCGTAAACCGCTTCTATTCGCCCAGATTCAATTCGAGAGAAGTCAAGCAAGGTATTGACCAGCTTTAGTAAGCGCAGGCTGTTGCGGTGAGTAAGTTCTAGGCGTTCTCGATGAATAGGTGGCAAAGTGCGATCGCTTAACGCATCTTCCAAGGGAGCTAATAGCAGCGTCAGCGGTGTACGAAATTCGTGAGAGACGTTGCTGAAAAATGTAGTTTTAGCGCGAGCGAGTTCTGCCAGCGATTCAGCCCGTTGGCGTTCTTGTTCGCGCTCAGATTGTTCTCGCACTCGCTGAAGTTCCGATTCGCGTAACGCTGCTTCAGCGCGGGCGCGTTCAATGGCAGCCCAGATACGTTCGCTGGCTTGCTCCAGCAGCACCCGCTCGGACTCGTTCCAGTAACGGGGTGTGGCTACGGCGCACACCAGCGCCCAGATGACTTGGTGTTGCCCCTTTCGCAGCGACACAACCAGCAGCGATCGTATGTGTAACTGGTCCAGCAGTGCCTTCTCGGAGTCTGAGAAGTCGGGGTCGCTGGCTACATCGTGGATGACCATCGGCTGGGTTGCAAGCTGTCGCATCGTTTCGGGGTAGTCCGACAGCCGATAGATGCCCGACATCGGCGGTAGATCCGGACGGTGATATTCCGGACCGACTGTGGAGATGCCCTGCTGCTCGAATACTTCGCTGAGCCAGACGCGATCGAGGTGCAGATGTTCAGCGAGCATCCGGACTGCTCGGTTCGCGACGGAGTCCGCATCGGGTTCTGCACGCAGCGCGTCGCTAAATTTCAGCAGAAATGCCTGCTGCTCTTCGGTTCGTTTGCGATCGCTGATATCGTTGAACACCACGGCAACTTGACGGTTCCCTTCACCGCCGATCCGCGAGGCATAGACGGTATACCAACGGTCAACGGATGCCGTATAGTATTCGGTACGCCTTCCTCTGCCGGAAATCACGACATCAATGTAGAAGTCAAGCAACTGCTGTTCAAAATTGGGAACGACTTCCAACAGCGTCCTGCCGACTGCATCGGTTAGACCAGTTTGTTGCTCCCAAACTGGATTCGTTTCCACAATCCGAAAATCAGCGGGATGACCTGACTCGTCAGGAATCATTTCTAGCAGGGTAAAGCCTTCGTCGATCGAGGTGAATAGCGTTCGATATTTAGCTTCCGACGTGCGTAAACTCTGTTCGGCTTTCACACGTTCGACCGCTGCCCAGGTGCGATCAGCGGTTTCCTCTAGCAGCGTGATTTCGTCGGGCACTGGCTTGTGAGGACGGTCAAAGTGTACCAGGAAGTAGGCAACCATCCGACCAGACTTCACCAGCGGCGTGATCATGAAGGCGCAGAATCCAGAGGCGGCGAAAGTGGCTTTCTGCTCAGGTGTGAGATCGTCATCAATCCGCACGTCTTCACGGCTGATGGTCTGACCCTCGCGGACTCGATCGAGTCCTGATGGATCGAAGTCGAGCCAATTGAAGGTGATTCCGAAAAGTGAGTAAGTTTCCTCAGATTTATCCTCCGCCATGACGGTGCAAGTCACATCGTCCTCGTGCTTCTCCAGATAGGCAACCCGAATCGCACCCAGATGCGTTCTCAGAATCCGGCTGGCTTCGCGCTGGATCGCCAAGGGGTCAGCGATCGGTCGCAGCGCATCGCTCAACTTGAGTAGAAACGCCTGCCGCTCCTGGTTCTTCCGCTCCGCCTCCTCAGCGAGGTGCAGTTCGGTCACTCTGGTAACTTGGTGAATGATAGCGGTGATCTGACCAGAGGCGTTGAGCAACGGCGCGTTGATCGCCAGCCACCAATGCGGCTCGAACCCGCCGTCAGGAGTCACAATGTCATATCGCGTCCGCTCCATCGCGTCCGGTCGTCGTGAGGTCAGAACGCGATCAAGGGAGAGTGCAAGCGCCTCCGACCCATGATCGCCTGGGCGGTTCGGATCGTCGGTGAAGACATCAAACAGCCTGCGTCCGATCAGTCCTTCGGGCGTGGTCAGGGTGGCGGCGAAATAGGCTTCGTTCGCGGCGGTAATCGTAAAATCGGGTGGGTTCGCTTCCAGCACCATGAACGGAACTGGCGATGCCGCGAACAGTGCGGCGAATTTCTCCTCGCTCTCGCGCAGGGCTGCTTCGGCGCGGGCGCGTTCGATACGCGGGAAGATGCGCGTGGAAATTTCTTGTAAAAGTTCGATTTCGTCCGCCTGCCAATCACGCGGTTCGATGGTTGTAACGGCGATATAACCCTTCCAACGTCCGTCGCGTAGGAATGGAACGGCAACTACGCCGCCGATGTTCAATTGGGCGTAATTTTCCGCGTTCACCCGCTCGTCCGTCGCCGTATCGCAGACAATGAAATTTTCTCCGGCACGACCGAGGCGGCTGAGTTCTTCGTCCACATACTCTTCAAACCGGAAAGTTTGTTTCAGACTCGGAACTGCCGATACTGTCCAGCCGTGATTCCCAGTTATTTCGCCTTTGGCTTCGTCCACATCCGCAAAAACGCAGCCCGAAAGCCCAAGAAATTCGCTGAGGCGTTTGCCAACTGCCTGAAAAATCTCTTCCGGTGCGGACAGACGCGCCAAATCTTTGCCGACCACATTGAGAAAAGCAAGGTTCGCTTCGCGGCGTTTGCGATCGGTGATGTCAAGCGTGGAGAGCAGAAAACCGTCTTCCACTTTGGCGGCGGTCTGTAAAAACCAGCCGTCGAATTGTTCGTGGGCGTAGTGATGTTCCTGCATCTCAGCAACGCCAGTCTCCGTTACTTGTTTGAACTTTTCAAACAGCCCAGTTTCGATGACCGCCGGGTTTTCCGTGAGCATTCGCTTGCCCGCCATCTCGCCCCAACAGTCGTTCCACTGCTTGTTGGTCAGCAGCCACTCGAAATCAACGATGTCGCCGCGCTCGTCGCGCACGGCTTTGAATAACTGGATGAATTGCAGCGAATTGTCGAACATCGTCCGCCAGAGTCGGTTCGCTCTTTTTATTTCTTGTTCCGATTGTCTGCGATCGCTGATGTCGTTGAACACGACGGCGACCTGACGACTGTCCGCACCACCGAACCGCGAGATGTAAGCCGAATACCACCGTCGTGTATCTTCGTTGTAGTTTTCGATGCGGGTTGGTTCGCCCGTCTGCACCACGCTGTGATAAGCTTCGAGCCAGTGAGGTTCTGTGTTCGAGGCAATCTCGCTACCCAACTTGCCCACCACATTTTTGAGTCCCGACTGCCGCTCGAAGACTTGATTGACTTCCAGAAAGCGGTAATCAATCACATTGTCCGCCTCGTCGTAAATCGTTTCGAGCAGGCAGAAGCCTTCGTCGATTGAATCAAACAGCGATCGATATTTCGCTTCCGACTCGCGTAGAGCAATTTCGGCTTCAATGGTGTCCGTATTGTCGATCGTCACGCCCACATGACCGAGATAAACGCCATCGGCATTAAAGAGCGGTTGGGCATAATTGTCGTGCCATCGCCACACCCCGTCATGCCGCCGAATGCGGTTGCGGTTGTGCCAGGGTCGCTGTTCGCGGACTGCTGCCAAATAATCAGCAATGTAAAGTTCAGCATCGTCTGGATGAATTAAATCATGCCAACCCTCCCCGCGAATCTGCTCTGCATTCTTGCCCGTGAAATCCAGGAAATATTGATTGAGGAAACGATTATTACCCTGCGCATCGTTATACCAAATCAGAGCAGGTGCCGTGTTCGCCAGCGTGCGAAATCGTTCCTCAGACTCACGCAATGCTTCTTCACTACGTTTGCGATCGGTGATGTCGTAGGAAACTGCAAGCACCGCATAAATCTCGCCATTTTCAGCCCGCAGCGGCGTTCCGCGTGAGATGTAGGTGCGAGCGTGGGCATAGTGTTCTTGCTCAAACGGCTCGCCTGCAAGAGCTTTACGGTACAGCACCTCATAATTCGCGGCTAATTCGGGTGGCAGTACTTCAAAAATCGTCTGCCCGACGAAATCTTCCGGTTTGAATCCGGCGATCGCCAATGCTTCTCCTTGGGCTAGCAAATAGCGCAAATCGCGATCGACAACAAAAGCTGCCCCACCAGGCAGATTCTCAATCATTGCCCGCAAGCGTGTTTCCCTCTCCCGCGCAAACTCTTCAGCACGTTTACGTTCAATAACCTCAACTTCTAGTTGGGCATTCTTCGCCAACAATTCTTGAGTTTGTTGCTGTTTCAAAAACAGGGCAGCCGCTGTAAAATCTGCCAGACTCGTCATCACTCGCACATCTTCCGAGTCAAAGTGTCGCGCTTGATCGTGCGACATAATCCAGATTGTGCCGAGCGCATGGTTATCCGCAATCAGCGGCAATACTAAGCCTTCGACAATTGGGGTATTAGCTGCTTGAAAGTAGGTGAAATACCGTTCGGGATGGGCAAAAAGTACAGGTGTGCCGCGATCAAGACAAACTCCACAAGGGCTAAAGTTACGGGAGCTAGTACCACCGACGTATTGTGCTAATGTTCCGGCTAATACAGTCCAGCGAAATTCTTTGCCATCAGCCGTGGTTTCCAGCAAGCTGACGCCTGCAGTTTCGGCAGTGCATAAATCGAGCGCCATGTCAACTAAACTTTGGAGCATTGTTTCCGGCTGATTGACTAGCTGCCGTGCTAAGGTATGCATTGCCTGATTTTCCGCCTGCCAGTTGGGGGGACGGGGCGAACGCCTTGACAACTCCTCGGTAATCAAAACATCGTCTAATGTGACAGTTTCAGGTTGTGGTCGTTGCATAGCACTTGTCGCTCCGGCTGGCAAGAATTTTATTCACTAGCGATTGAAATAATCAAAGATTCGCGTCAATATGCGAGTACCCTCAATTTGACTCTATTTCCCTTGTTGTAAAGCAGCAAGGCGTTCTCTAACGCTGGGCGATCGAAATCCTAAGACAATATCTTGAGGCGCAATGCCAAGCTCAATCAATTCTCGGTCGATAAAAATTTCGGTGCTGTTGTGTTGAATCCAGACTTTGCCGTCAATCAGGTCGAGGTGCATAGCACAACCGTATATGCGGTAATCGCCACGCCAGCCATTATGCATTACCAGATAGCGATCGCGCTTTTCGTCAAAAATCAACTGGGCTTCCGAATCGTCAGCAGCAAAATCTTGTAGGAAACCACGCACAATTTGGCGATATTGGTTCACTCGATCCATTGCTCAATCACCTCCCTATCTGGATTGTAAATAATCAAGCGAACGTCATAGCGGTCTATCGCTGTTTTTGCTAGCTCGAAACGCAAAAAAGTTTGATGTACATCTTTAGGAACTGCTAGATAAAGAATGCGATTTGGCTCTTCTGACGCTTCCAAGGCAATGCGATAGTTCAAGAATTGACCGAGGGCGGTATGAAATTCAGAAATGGCAGAACTATTAGTAAAACTTTTCACTTCAACTGCAATTTTACGTTCTGCTTTTTCGGCAGCAATCGCTTCTTCGGCGGCAAGATCAATATAAATATCAGCAATGCCATAGCGTAGGCGATAGGGGTCGTGAGTGATTATCCAACCATCTTTTTGCAACGCCAGCTTAACAGTATCGTGAAAAACGTCTTTTGCCATCTTGCTGGCTCAAACTAATGGCAGCGTGACGGTAAAAGTTGCCCCGCATCCTTCGCCTTCACTCGCTACCTCGATTGTACCGTGGTGCAATTCGACTAAGTAACGCGCGATCGCAAGTCCAATGCCGACACCTCCTGGTGAATGACGACTGGGGACTTCGGCTTGACAAAAGCAATCAAAGACATAAGGGAGAAAGTTAGGGGAAATGCCAATGCCAGTATCTTTGACTTGGATTTGAGCGTAATGGGTAATGGGTAATGGGTAATGGGTAATTGGTAATGGGTAATTGGTAATGGGTAATTGGTAATGGGTAATTGGTGATTGGTGATTTCTCTTAGCCCTTATTATTGATAAACTAATCTCTACTTGTTCTCCTGAAGGCGTAAATTTGATGGCATTAGACAACAAATTGGTGATGATTTGGTTGAGGCGATCGCCATCTCCTAAAACTGTTACTTGTGTAGTATCAGGGATCTTCTCAACCAGTTGAATTTGCTTTACCTGAGCAGTTTGACGCAGCGTTGTCACAACTTCTTTGATCAGAGGGACAAGACTGACTGGTTGAGGCTGTAATTTTAACTTTCCAGCGAGAATGCTAGAAACATCCAACAAATCTTGCACCAATTTTGCCTCAATTGTGGCATTGCGCTCGATCGATGTTAATGCGCGAGTCATTGTGTTTTGGTCAAAAGGTTTGGCAAGTAACAAACGTGCCCAAGCAAGAATCGCTGCTAGAGGAGCGTGCAGTTCATGCGTCACAGTCATGAGAAACTGATCTTTAAAGCGGTTAGTAGATTGCGCTTGGCGCAGTCGTGACATTTGTAGTTGCGCTTCTACACGGGCAAGGAGTTCGCAAGCTGAGAAGGGCTTGATTAGGTAATCATCTGCACCTGCTGCTAATCCTTCTATGGTCGCTTTTTCTCCTGCTCTTGCTGACAAAAGAATTATTGGAATACTTTTTGTTTGCGGGTCAGCCCGCAGCGTTTGCAGCAATTGAAATCCGTCTTTCTCCGGCATCATTACATCACTGAGAATGAGGTCGGGCGGTTGTTGTTGAATTTGTGCGAGGGCGATCGCACCATTTGCTGCTGTATCCACCTGCCATCGTTGACTCAATAACCGCTGCACATATTCGCGCATATCTGCATTGTCATCGACTAATAGAACGCGAGCCGTTTGAGAGTTTTGAGCTTTGAATTTTGAGTTTTGAGTTAAAGAGTTTGCTTCTAACTCAGAACTCAACACTGAGAACTCAACACTTGCGTCTTCAATGGGGAGCCAAAATTCTGCCTCTTGCACATAAGGTGTAGCACTGATCGCCGTTGCATTTATGGTACGAGTTGCTTTAATTTGTTCAGGAGGAAGATGGGCATATCCGGTCGGAATCGACACTCGAAAGCAACTGCCTTCTCCCTCTACACTGCTGACCTGAACTTTGCCACCATGCAGTTTCACCAATTCCTGCACTAGCGATAAGCCAATTCCCGATCCTTCAAATGTGCGTCCCTGTGCCCCTTTCACTCGGTGGAACCGCTCAAACAAATGGGGAATTTCTGCTGCTGGAATACCAATACCCGTGTCTTTTACCGCTAGCTCAACCTGATGATCGACTTGAGCAAGGCGAACGGTAATCTCACCTGTAAATGTGAACTTGAAAGCGTTTGAAAGCAGATTAAAGACAATCTTTTCCCACATCTGGCGATCGACATAGATTGGCTCAGTTAAAGGAGGACAATCGACCACCAAGCGCAATTTCGCCTTCTCGATCGCTGAGCGAAACACCGAAGCTAGTTCAGCCGTAAACGTTGCCAGATCGGTCGGTTCGTAAACTGCGGATAAGCGATCGCTCTCAATCCGTGAGAAATCTAACAGCGTGTTCACGAGCTTGAGTAGACGCAAACCATTGCGCTGCATGATTTCGAGCCGTTGCTGTTGAGGAGGGGGTAATGGATTATCTTGATCTGCCAAAGCATCCTCAGCAGGACCCAGCATTAAGGTGAGTGGTGTGCGAAATTCATGGCTAACGTTGCTAAAGAAAGCTGTTTTGGCGCGATCGAGTTCTGCTAATGCCTCCGCCCGTTTACGCTCCTCCTCGTAGCTGCGAACCGTTGCAATGGAACTTTCAACTTGTTGAGCCACCAGTTCGAGAAATGAGCGGTATTCGGAATTGAACGGCAGGCGGGGGCTGATTCCGGCAACCAGCAGACATTCCACCTGTTCCTTGTTGCCCGATAGGATCGGGAGAATGAAAGCAGAATGAGGATTTTCTGCCCACGGTCCTCCTGGTAATGCACAGACGCGATCGACTACATCGGTCATCAGTTGTGGTTCACGGCTCTGGAACACCTCAGCCAGCCGCCACTTTGAATCATTCGAGGACAGCGCAATCGTTGGGGGTGCAGCGGCACTGTCTGGGGTTAGCCCACTTGCAGCCACCAGTTCTGCTAAATTGCCCTGGAAATTGACCTGATAGAACAAGGCAAAGGGAATATCGTAGGGGTTGAGCGTATCAGCGGCGGCGAGACAGGCGGACTGTAGTGTTTTTGCCCCACTAACCGCCGTGGCTAACTCTCGCAGCATTGTCAAGCGACGTTGACTAATTACTTGCTGGGTGGTTTCAGTTATGGTAGCGAATATCCCCCTGCTCTTGCCCGTCTCATCGCGCGCAGAGCTATAGCAGTAGGTGAAATAGGCTTCCTCCAGGTAGCTAAAGCGCAAGACGAGCTGAGGTTGATCTTTCACAAAGAAGGCTTCACCCGTGTTTCTGACACCCTCACACATCGACGAAAACTGGTCATCCCACACTTCTGTCCACGTCTCGCGGAGGGGTTGTCCCAGGGCATGAGGGTGATATGCCCCATAGATGGGAATTAGGGCATCGTTGTAAAACTGGATGTAGTCCTCTCCCCAGTAAATGGCTTGGGGAAAGCGCGATGCTAGTATTGTGCTTACGAGAGTCTTCAGGGTTGGCGACCAGTTCTCGACTGGACCTAGGGAAGTGTTCGACCAATCGTGCGATCGCATCAATGCTGCCATCTCGCTACCACCTGCAAAAATCGTTTCAGTGGATCGACTGGTTCCGAGTTCAGGCATCATCGTTATACCTCGTCCTCAACAATGGAGAAATAGAGAGTTTTGAATTTTGAATTGAAGAAAATAACTCATAACTCAAAACTCATAACTCACCCCTCACAGCAAAACGGTATCAGAACTTTCTGCCTGCTAGTTGAGCTACCATTTCAATTAACTCACTAGGTTGAGCTAGCTTGTGTAAATGCGATTCAAATCCTGCTGCCAGTGCTTTGTCGCGATCTTCTCCAAGATAAGCCGTTAGTGCTGCTGCCGGAATATGCCATCCTTGAAGAGCCTCCATTTCTCTTACTTTACGAATCAAGCTGTATCCATCTTCATCCGGCATCCGAATGTCGCTCACTAAAACATCTGGATGAAATTGTTCTAGTACCTCCAATGCTGCTGCTGTGCTGGCAACTGCTGTCACACAAATTCCATGCGACTCCAGAACAGCGCTGATAAATTCCCGTGCATCAGCTTCGTCCTCTACCACAAGAACCTGTAATCCGTCAAGTAATTTTGGGACTACCATTGGAGGAGTCTGTATGACTATTTGTAGTTCCTCATTAAGTTGATTAACTTGTTTGTACTCACTAATGTCATGCACGCTGATATGTAATGCTGCGATTACACCAAAACGATCGCGAGTGCTTGCTACTTTTAATTGAGCTAAGAATGGTTCGCCATATCTTGGGCAGAGGTTTGTTTCCCAACTTTGTATATTACTTTGAGACAAATGGTTGAGAAAAGTACGAAACGCAGGGCGATCGCTTGGGGCGACAAACACAGCCAATGGTTTACGGATCAGATATGCTTGTGGGACATTGAGTAAAGAGGCGATCGCTGAATTGGCTTCTAAAATTAATCCAGTAGCATCGGTGACTAAATAAGCGTCTGGGCAAAACTGGAACAAATTGTAATAATGCTTACGTTCTGCATAAACTTGTTGATTTTGTTGAAGCAACTGATCTTCAACTACATCTAATGCTTCCAAACTCGTTCGCATTTCCTCTTGTAGCAACTGAAGATTTGCTATAGCAGCAGACATATTCTCCAAAACTTCCAGAACTTGTTGCTGTTGCGGTGAGGATAACTGCATGACATAATCAAGCAGCACTGCCATCTGCTGATGAAATTCTTGCACGTACTGTCTAAACTGCTCGTCACTCATATGATGTCTGATGCTGCCTATCCACTGGCTGCTATAATTTCTAGTTTATTGACACTCCCCCGACTCCACTGTCGTTAAAGTCAGGGGATTCTTCATTCATCCAGTCCACTTATCTGCTAGATTCTCACCTAGCAAACAGAGGTTGGTCTGTCCTGAAGCGTTAATTCCCGTTTGCCCAACGGTACTCGAATTCAAAACAATGCCTGCTATGTTCAATCCTTTAACCAAGATGTTCACAGCAGCGTTTTCGTCTCTGTCAATAACTAGCTGGCACTTAGAATTAGGGCAAATATGGGTACGCACAGATAAAGTCTTCTTTACCCTCGTACCGCAGCCCGAACAATCTTGACTAGTATATTGTGGTGGTACTGCTACGACAGGACGTTTATATAGCATCCCGTAGCGTTCTATCCAACCAGTAAACTGAGTCCAAGCGGCATCTGATATTGACTTTGACAGTTTGCGGTTTTTGACTAATTTTTTGACATTCAACTTCTCATACG
The DNA here is from genome assembly GCF_002749975.1 of Gloeocapsopsis sp. IPPAS B-1203. Taxonomy (NCBI): domain Bacteria; kingdom Bacillati; phylum Cyanobacteriota; class Cyanophyceae; order Chroococcidiopsidales; family Chroococcidiopsidaceae; genus Gloeocapsopsis; species Gloeocapsopsis sp. IPPAS B-1203. The sequence continues at coordinate 344,968 of NZ_PEIG01000004.1, forward strand.
CAATGAAATTGCTAGATTCCAATAACGCCTTTGCCGTCTTTACTACAAAGTCTTTACGCCTGCGTTGTACCGTTAAATGTTTTTTACCCAACCGCTTACACGCTTTTTTGTAATTATTTGACTGTTTGACCTTTTCTCCTTTCTTTTTGGGTTTGCGAAACTTGCTTGAAACACGACGTTGTACTCTTTTTAAAGCTCTCTCGGCTTTCCTTAAATATCTTGGGTTCTCTATCGAAGAGCCGTCACTAGCTGTATAAAACTTGGACAAGCCGACATCAATCCCTAAGCACTTTCCCGTCGTCGGGTTAATACTTATATTTCGCTCTACAGCTACGCAAAATTGACAATAATAACCATCGCTGCGACGAACAATCCTGACTCGCTTAATTGCCTTTAAATGGTAAAAGTTCAAATCGTAGCTTCCTACTAACTTGAACGTCCCTGCTTTGAATTTATCGGTAAAAGTAATTCGTTTTCTATCAGGACTTAGTTTCCAACCAGCAACTTTATATTCGACTGAGCGATTATTCTTTTGAAACTTAGGGAAACCAATATTTCCAGGTATTTTAGCTTTGCAATTCTCATAGTAACGACGAATTGCAGACATCGCTCTTTCTGACGCTGCTTGTGCGCTTGATGATTCTAACTTTCCTGCCCATTCCCATTCTGGATTATGTCTAACTCTAGTTGCTTCGGCGTTGACTTCGGATAGTTTAACCGCTCGACCCTGTCCGAATGCATTCGGGCAGGAACGCGTGCGGTCGCCTTCCGCGACTTTATATCCATCCATCCAAAACCCAAGGCATTTATTCCGCACAAACTGAAAAGTCCGAATCATCTCATCGACGATTCGGTATTGAATTTCTTTTCCTTTCAATTTGAATTCTAGAGTTATCATATATTTTATGATACCCTAGTTCTCACAGGTGGTTGATCTGTGTGACGGCGGTTAAAACTGCTGCGTTGCGTTTCCTCCCCCAATTGAAAGATGAGGGCGTATCATAGCTTCCGTCCCATTCGGTGAAATATTTGATAAACGATTCGTAATTTGTCATTAATTTAGCTAAATGAGAGACTACGAATTACTAAACTGCGTCTTTTGGTATACAGATGCTAACTCGTGTTGAGTGCATTCGAGTTCAACACAAGTACTCTTTAGTGCAACTTTTGTTTGCTCAAGTGTTTCAGAAACTTTACTTAATTGTGCAATTGTGTCTTCAAGTTCTGCTGCTTGTGAGATGCGATCGCTAACATCAATAAATGTCAAATTGACTCCCAATAGATGTTTGTTATGGTTGAAGACGGGGGCGATAGTAATGTCTAAGTATTTTATGCCGTCTGCAACGATCCACTCAACATTCTTCAAAGTAACTGGACGGCGATCGCGGTATATTGATTTCATTGCCGCACACTTACCTACCAACTTTCCTGGTTCTAGTTCTTTAAAAGAACGCTGCCAATCGTCTAAGGTTAATTTGAATAAGACATTTGCTTGCATATTGACCATGACTAGGCGATCGTTTAAATCTACTGCTAGTTGAGCAAAAGGGCTTGTTTCGTACGCCGTCTGCCAAATGTAGCTTTGATTTGCTACTGTATCGAGTGCTTGATTCTTACCTGACTTGGGTGTAATTAAGAGGTGATCTCTCAACTCCAAGTTTAATCCTTTATTATAAATTTGATGCTTTAAGTTGACTGGGGTGAAAACTTGTCTGCGGGTGGCTAATGATTCTGCTTTACCCAAGAACAGAAAACCACTATCTTTTAGAGCAAAATGAAAGCGCACTAGAAGACTTGCTTGAGTTTCTGGATTGAAATACATATAAGGCATTACGGCACGCTAGTAAATCAATCTTAGACATTGGTGCATCTTCAGCTAAATTGTGATGACCAATAACAACTATACGGCGTAGCTTGTGGTGAAAAACATAGCCTTGTGGTGTTTGCTCAAAGTATTTCTCGCGTAAATTGGAGGGAATTTCTGCTACTTCTGTAGCACTGTATGTGGCAAGACGTGCTTGTTTTATGGCAGCTTTATCTATATCCGTTGCATAGAACTGAACTCGCTGTAAGCACGATTCAATACCTAAAGCTTCGGCAAACAATATAACTAGGCTATACACTTCTTGCCCAGAAGCACAAGCCGCACTCCATACTCGAATTGATTCATCGGGCTGTTTATTAGCTATCATCTTAAAAATAATGTCGCTTGCTAGATATTCCCAAGCATCGCGATCGCGAAAAAAACAGGTGACATTAATTAAAACATCGTTCAAAAGAGCTAAATACTCCTCAGAATGACTTTGCAAATACTGCAAGTAGAATTGATAATTCGTAACATTAATGTTGTGCATGCGATGAGCAAACCGCCGCTGCAAGGTAGGATGCTTATAGCCTAGTCAAGTCACAACCTCGGTTATTTTTGAGGTAGTCTAACAAAGCTGCAAATTCGCGCTCATTTTGGGGCTGGTTCATCTGCAGTTAAATCAAGCAGTTCTTAAGTACGAACATTTAAACGACAAATTACACCTATGCAATTCTGATAAAATTTCGTGTTTATTTCATCTACTAAATGAAATAAACTAAGCTATGTTAAGCAATCTGCTAAATTTATTCAGCAAGATAGATACCTTGTAAGTAAGTGGGTGCAAATAAACGTAATTAAAAGGTTGGTAACTGGTCATTGGTCATTGGTAATTGGTAACTGGTAACTGGATAATTGAGAAAATACTTATTAAGAATCACCCATTACCCATTACCTATTACCGACTTTAACAAGTGTAATATTTAATTATGTCCACCTACTTATAACTTTTTCCAGCTTAGTCATTATTTAAGTATATCTTAATCTTTTTTCTCATTCTTTCATTGCTTTGAGTCAACAATGCACAGATTTTTATCTGGAAGGCTTCTATTTTTCATTAATGATTTTTCTTAATGAATTGTGATTTACTGCAACTCTTTCTAAAATTGGGATAAATTAGAACCACGCCTCTTTTAAGCGAAAGATCAGAAATAATATGAGTAAGTGTAACGGATAAAAGCTGTAGAACCAACGTGCTTTAGCTCCCTTTTGGTGATTAATAAAATGAAGAAATACTGGAGTAACTACTGCGGGTAGTTGAAAGATATTCGACAGGGCGATCGCATCAACTAAATGCAACCCAATCCACACTAACCACCAATGAATATTTGGTGTAAATAATGATAGCAAGCACATTGCAGCAACGCCATAAGCACCATACTCAACTCGGAGTAATTCTGCTGATACACTTCCCAAAATCCAAATTAAGTATTTATAATCTCGCCACTTCCGACCTAATCGTAGAGTCATCAACCCTAGCGACAGTGTAAATAGAATATTGAATCTCGTTCCTGATAAAGTAAGGGTATGTAGCGGTTGACTTAATATACCTAAGAGTACAAGTCTTTTTAAATATCGGGGAAAGCTGCGTGTATATTTTTCTCCCTGGGCTAGTAACCAAGCAAACAGTGGAAAACTCAGACGCCCAATAACTCGAAAAACGAAAACTTGAGGAAAAAAAACCAAGCCTACATGGTCGATTACCATAAAAATCGCAGCTAGCAATTTGATTTGATAGTTATTAAGCTGCAATTTCAACTTTCTAGTACCAACACGATTACTTAATACAGATTTGACTTAAAATACTAATCGCTCTTAATTACGGGCAATTAGGCATCCTAAGAGCAATTCATGACTTTATCTGCTTTCATTTTAAACAACTTCAATAAAAGTAGACATGACTCTGTGCTTTAAAGCAAATGGCGAACCTGATTTAAACGCAATTCCTGATTGGCTAGCTGTAGAATTTTCGTTTGCAGCTAAAGAACCTTACTTTTATAGCGTATGCGTTGTCCCCGAAATTGCTGATGTCGCATTAATTTTAGGAACTTTAGAACACGATGACACACCAGCAGGATGGATCGCACATTTACACGATTTAGGCTTCGAGGAGGTTGTGCAAGTATCTTGCAGTGAGTTTTTTAGTCCCCGGGCGGATCGCGATCGCTAATATCATTATGCATTCTGACGCGGAAAAACTATTGACGTGGTACAACAACCACAAGCGACGCTTACCCTGGCGTGAAGAAATCAATGTGTATCACACTTGGGTGAGTGAAGTGATGAGTCAACAAACAGTGTTGGCTGTCGTTGTTACCAAGTTCTCTGAATTTATCAAACAGTTGCCTACAGTTTACGATCTTGCCGAGTGTGATGAAGAGACATTACGTCAACTTTGGTCAGGATTAGGCTATTATGCGCGGGCGCGGAACTTGCAAAAAGGCGCACAAATGATTGTAGAACAGCTTCACGGTCGTTTTCCGCAATCTTATGAGGAATGGTTAAAAATTCCTGGTTGTGGTGTTTATACCGCAGCTGCGATCGCCAGCATCTGTTATCACGAAAAAGTTGCGTGTGTTGATGGTAATGTTATCCGTGTTGTCAGTCGTTTACTCGCGTTATCCGATGTATGGAGTAAATCAGGACAATCAATAATTCAAGATTATGTCAATAATATTATTCCTGCAGAACGTCCTGGCGATTTTAATCAAGCCATAATGGAATTAGGGGCGACCATCTGTCGTAAATCAAAGCCTCTATGCGATCAATGTCCTTTACAGAAACATTGTCTCGCATTTACTAATAATTGTATTGCCCAGTGTCCACCCAAAAAACCGCGACGTACTTCAGTTCATATTGAGTTGTTTGCATTGATTATTTGGCACAAAGAAACTAATACATTTGCTTTTGTAAAACGAACAAAAGGGTTTTTGAAAGATACTATTGGTTTTCCCTTAGTGAGTGAAGACAAAGTAATAGAATTAGAAAGTATTTTATACTCGCTATCAATACAAATTTCTAAACCAACTGACAATTTTTCTCATACTATTACTCATCATCGTATTTCTGGCAGAGTTTTCATTGTGCAAGTAATAGAAGAATATAGTGATTCTGCACTGATTCTGCAAACATTAGGTTTCTCAGCGCCTATCTACTGGGTAAAAAGAAGTGACATAATAGAAAAACTTGCTACCACACTAGACAAAAAAGTCTTTCAACTATTTTTAATGCAAAATCAGTAGCGATCGCCTCCCTTACTATAACTCTTGGATTCAAGAAGTTCTTTTTATTCTATTCAGCAACAGTATTTAAAATTCTACTTTTACTTCACTTGTGTGGAATAATTAATGTAATAAATAATTGAGCTACTACTGGAATTTTGTAGCTTATTGGAGGCTGGTAAATTGGTAGTCTCAATCCAAGGTTTATTTGAAACGCACTTAACTGTAAAGCACCTCGATACATCAATTGCGTTCTATCGTGATACAGTTGGGCTTGAACTAGCTTACGTGTTGCCAGAACGTCAATTGCGTTCTATCGTGATACAGTTGGGCTTGAACTAGCTTACGTGTTGCCAGAACGTCATGTTGCTTTCTTTTGGATTGGGGGGCATGGGCAAGCGATGCTTGGCTTATGGGAAATCGGCTTTGCTCCAAACTCAATGCAATTACATCTAGCGTTCGCAAGCACCATTGAAGAAATACTTGCTGCACCCTCTTCATTACAAGCTGCTGGAATTATCCCAAAAGGCTTTTACGGAGAACCTGTTGAAGAACCGGTAGTTATTGGCTGGATGCCTGCGTTGTCAATCTACTTTACTGATCCAGATGGACATTTACTAGAATACCTTGCCATGCTACCAGAGGTACCACGTCCCGAACTCGGAGTTGTCTCTTTGAGTGAGTGGAAAGCAACACAACGGTTACAATAGTACAACTTGGCGATCGCTCCATTCATCTCACAGTTAAACACTAGAGTTCTAAAAAAAAAGGCTATTTAAATATCCTACGTATAGCAGTCATATAAAAAGTTTCAGTACAATAATAAAACACAGCGGTGGTAGATAGTCTTTGCAACTTACTGATAACTCTGGCACGTTCATGCACAGCTTAATCAATAGACCTCCTGCGTGAATACTGGGCGAATAAATTCGCACCTAAATAAACAAAGTCCACCTCCGTGGACTTACTACTAAAAATCTCATTTTAGTGTACGAAGGTACACTTTGCCTGGATAGCCCCGAAGGGAGTCGTAGGGCATCTACGATTCATGCAGGAGGTCTAGTATGCAAAGAGCGCAATAGTTGATCTGTAACACCGAGAAGTTCATGAACAGAGTTTGGAGTCAATTGTGCAGCTTTAAAGCCATGAGCGATGGCATTACGCAAGGAAGAAGTATTTCTCAATAAGTCATACTCAGTTTTAGAAATTACACCCTCAGTTACTAATTGTTTTAATAAGTAAGCTGGATCGAATCCTTGTAAGCTCAATCCTTCCCTTTGTGCTAATAGCCTCAATGTCGCCTCAGCTAAAGCCCAAGCATAAAGGATAGCTGATTCAGGATGTTTATCTGCAAGTTCTTTTGCTACTTCCACCCGTGATGCTATTTCCTGTTCTTGAAGCGATCCCTCTATCTGAGTAGAGTGTATTGAGTCATTTGGATTAGTCATTACCAACTCAAATCTCCAACCAGGGTGTTTCTCAATTTCTTGAGCTAAGTAGCGTAAACTTTGGGCGGAGGAAGCATTAAGTGAAAAGCGTGATTTAACTTCAACAACAACTTTCTCTTCTCCTCGCTGTGCTACCATGTCAGGCTGATAGCCCCTAAGAAAGTCAGGCAATTCCTCAAGCTGTGGTTGAAACAGGACTTGATAACCTTTCTCACGATACTCTTGTGCTATTTTGAGTAAGCGTTCCCTTTCAAGATTTGCAGCCGATACCATCAGGTAATTACCTCCTGGTCTGGAGCATCCATTATGACAATATGCAGGAACTCATTGCCACGAGCAAAGCCTTCTGCCAGTGTCGAAGTCATATTCTCTATTTTAAAGTTACCTGATAAATCTCTTTTCCTGACTAAGACATCTGTTACCTGTTCATCGTCAACGTAAGCTAAACCAATAATTGCATCTTGAATCGGCTTGACTATGTTGTCTACATCAATTGCAATTGAGTCATAGAAGTAAGTCACTTGAAGCATAACCAACCCAGTGGTTATTTTTTGCTTAGATGACCAAAACTTCTCTGCTTCTTGCCGAACATAGATTTTCCATTCCCTTAGCCTTTCGCGTCTACGAGTTTGTTGGGATACTGGTGGACCGTCTACTATGAACTCAAACCTGATCAAAGTTTCCTTGCCAGAACTGAGAAACTACCTTTTCTAGACCTCAGTTCACTGATTGTATTGTTTAATAGACAATTATTTTACATAGCTAAGGTGCACATTCTATGCTATCTGGAGTGTAGATGTTTATAGATTGCTTGAAAATCCATTACTGCATACCTTATGACCACAAATTGCGCAAATTGTCAATGATGAATCTTCAGTGGCTAATCAACACTGAACTCAAATGCTATTCGGTGAATCGCAGTCTACAATAGTAGCCTAATAAAGAATAGCTGCTTGGTTTGATTATGACTACTGCTACTGCGGTAAAAACCGATTACGAAGCGATTATTGGTTTAGAAACCCATTGTCAGCTGAGTACAAAAACTAAAATATTTTCTAGTAGCTCGACTGAGTTTGGTGCAGACCCCAATACTAACATTGACCCGATTTGTATGGGTTTACCTGGGGTATTACCTGTTTTAAATGAAAAAGTTCTAGAATACGCCGTTAAAGCAGGTTTAGCACTTAATTGCGAGATTGCTAAATATAGCAAATTCGACCGGAAACAATATTTCTATCCTGATTTACCGAAAAATTACCAAATTTCTCAATATGACTTACCGATCGCAGAACACGGCTGGTTAGAAATTGAACTTGTTGATGGCGATGGTAATCCAACACGCAAACGCATTGGCATTACGCGGCTGCACATGGAAGAAGATGCTGGAAAATTAGTCCATGCAGGAAGCGATCGCCTTTCAGGGTCAACATATTCTTTAGTAGACTACAACCGTGCAGGTGTACCATTAGTTGAAATTGTCTCGGAACCAGATATGCGATCGGGACAAGAAGCCGCTGAATATGCGCAAGAACTCCGCCGCATTTTACGCTATTTGGGTGTCAGTGACGGCAATATGCAAGAAGGTTCTTTACGGTGCGATGTCAATATCTCAGTGCGCCCTGTGGGACAAAAAGAGTTTGGCACGAAAGTCGAAATTAAAAATATGAACTCGTTCAACGCGATTCAACGCGCGATTGAATACGAAGTTGAACGCCAAACTGCTGCGATAGAAGCGGGAGAAAGAATTATTCAAGAAACTCGCTTGTGGGAAGAAGGCGCTCAACGTACTATTAGTATGCGCGTCAAAGAAGGTTCGAGTGATTACCGCTACTTTCCTGAACCTGATCTCGCACCAATAGAAGTGACAACTCAACAACTCGAAAAATGGCGCAGTGAACTTCCTGAACTTCCAGCCCAAAAACGCCATCGTTATGAAACCGAATTAGGACTTTCACCTTATGATGCACGAGTACTCACCGACGATCGCACTGTAGCTGAGTATTTTGAAACTGCGATCGCCTCCGGTGCATCTGCTAAACAAGCAGCAAACTGGATAATGGGTGATATTGCGGCTTACCTGAATAAAAACAAGCTGGGTATCAACGAAATTGCACTCAAACCAGAAGCCCTTGCAGAACTCGTGACATTGATTGAAGACAATACAATCAGCGGTAAAATCGGCAAAGACATCTTGCCAGAGTTATTAACAAAAGGTGGTTCGCCCAAAGCGATCGTCCTCCGCGATAATCTAGGTCAAATCTCAGATTCGGGCGCGTTAGAACAAGTTATCGATCAAGTCATTGCTGCTAACCCGAAAGAACTAGAACAGTACCGCAACGGTAAAACCAAACTCCTTGGCTTCTTTGTCGGAAAAGTTCTTAAGGAAACTGGCGGACGTGCTGATCCTAAGTTGACAAATCAATTACTGGCGAAAAAGCTTAATGGTTAGTGGTTAGTGGCTAGTGGCTAGTGGTTAGTGGGTGGAATTTATCAAAAAATTCTCTCAGCTATAAACACCTAAATCTTCAAGGGGTCTTAACAAAAAATCTAGAATCGCGAGTAAATCAATGCTATCTAACCTGGTATACTTTGCAGAGTAGATGCACCCTGATGATCGGGAGAGTCGCACAAAAGACTCTCCTTTTTTATTGATAATGGCGCGAAATGAGTCATTGGGGACAATAAAAAAGCGCTGTAGGCAGGAAGTGCGGGCAAAGGCAGGATAGAATGTCACAATGGCAAGAAATTGAGGGTGGCGTGACTGCTCCCAGAGGATATAAAGCAGCAGGAATAACAGCGGGATTGAAACCTTCAGGACTTCCAGATTTGGCATTGATTGTGTCAGATGTCGAAGCGATCGCCGCAGGTGTTTTTACCACATCCCAAGTCCGCGCCGCGTGTGTCGATTACTGTCGCCAGCGCCTGCAAGCTAAATCAAGTGCTAGAGCAATATTATGTAATGCTGGACAAGCTAATGCTTCTACAGGTTCGCAAGGATGGCTAGATACTTTAGAAAGTGCCATGTTACTAGGGCAAGCACTGAATATTCCTTCTGATTCAGTTCTGATTGCTTCTACAGGCGTGATCGGACGTCGAATCCGCATGGATGCACTCAAAACCGGAATTCCTAAACTTGTCGCAGCTGCTTCCGACACAGGGTCTGATGATGCTGCGCAAGCAATTGTAACTACTGATTTAGTGACAAAATCTGTTGCTTTAGAAACGACTATGGGCGATCGCCCTGTGCGCATTGGTGGAATTGCTAAAGGGTCGGGTATGATTCATCCGAATATGGCAACAATGCTAGCTTTTGTTACCTGTGATGCTGCGGTTTCTCCTTCTTTATGGCAACAAATGCTGAGTCGCGCCGCAGATAAAAGCTTTAATCAAATCACTGTGGATGGTGATACCAGCACAAATGATACTCTGATTGCCCTGGCGAATGGTCAATCGCGCACTCCGGCAATTACAGAAATGGGGGCTGAAGCTGAGAAGCTAGAAGCAATGCTAACTGAAGTGTGTCAACGTCTTGCAAAAGCTGTTGCGCGTGATGGTGAAGGTGCAACGTGTTTAATTGAAGTGCAAGTTAGTGGTGCAACTGATGAGGAGTCTGCAAGGAAAGTTGCAAGAACAATCGCAGGTTCATCTTTAGTCAAATCTGCAATCTTTGGACGCGATCCTAACTGGGGCAGAATTGCCGCAGCAGCAGGGCGTGCGGGAGTTCCCTTTGAGCAAGAAAACTTGCAAATTAAACTGGGTAATTTTGAGTTGATGCAAAATGGCGAACCATTACCTTTTGATCGTGCAGGTGCAAGTGCTTATTTAAAGCAAACTGCAGAGGAATCTTTATTACCGAAAGAAGTTGTTGCAACAAATACAAGTAATGATTTATCTATAGTAGAAGCCGGAATATCACTACCGTTTGATCGCGCCAATGCTTCATTGCAAAGAATTGATAACCCTGTGATTATTGCAGTGAGTATTGGTCATGGCTCAGGTTTTGGGAAAGCTTGGGGTTGTGACTTAAGTTACGATTACGTCAAGATTAATGCCGAGTATACAACTTGATACTTGTAATAATATCAAATCTGATTAATTACTTACAATTAAAGTAATGAGTGATTAGCTAGTCACTAGTAACTAGCCACTCGCATCTCAATCATAGCCTGGTTATTCAATTGGAGATGATCTACACAATCGTACTCAAACAGTAGTCAAGGCAGGTTGAAATGGTTGCAGTAAAATTCCTAAAATTTTCTCAACTTCTTTGATATAGTATTCAATTGAGTCAATATAAACAATAGTTCCTTCTAAAATTAAGAATTTCCAGTTAGTTCCAGTAGTAACCGAACCATAAATGCGTTCAACTTCATTTCCTTGATTTCGATTAAAGCACTGAGCCGCTACCATCGCTGCCACGCACTGACCAAGCCCACCTATGATATCTTCCTTTTTTGCCTCAAAAATAATAACTACAGGAGTCGTAATAAATAACTGCTCTTGAGAACCACTAATAATATAGTTGCAAAAACCTTGTAAGCCTTGATTAGAATCGACATTAAATTCATTACCAGAGAACAAAGATATTTGATTATTGAGCAATCTTCTCACTTCTGCTAAAATTGGTGCAATTAAAAACTCTGACCTTGCTTTTTCTGTTGAGATAGAGGTTGCTAAAGGAATATAATCTTTTAAAAGAATTTTTAATGTTTCTGACGGTAAAACTGGCTTTGTATCACCAAATAAGCTACGACTTTCGTCTAGTATTAAGCCAAACTCATTTTTAACTTTAGCAAGACTGAAATCGCTATACGCCATCTTGAGAAGTCTCTAGTTTATTTGAAAGAATTAACAATTTCAATCCATCCAGAAGTTGAGCTATTATACATATCTTTCAGAATATATCAATCCTGAATTGTTTGGGGAAATCTCTTTCTATGTCTTCTCTTGGCGTACTTTTCCCAAAAGGGCTAAAGATTAATTGAAATAGCTTCTACTGGGCAGGTAGGGATACACTGTTCGCAGACAATACAGCGCGATCGCGTAAATGACAGGCGATAATCAGGATCGAGGGTTAAAGCTTCAGTCGGACAAACACCCGTACACAAGCCACAATCAACACAAATATCTTGATTAATCGCAATTTCTGCTACACTTTGCGAAACAGTAATATGAAGCGATCGCATCCATTCAATTGCCGCATCTAGTTGATCGATATCGCCAGATAGTTCCACAACGAGTTTACCGATTTGATTGGGGGCAACTTGCGCACGAATGATATTCGCGGCAACATTAAATTCTTTTGCCAGGCGATAAGTTACTGGCATTTGCACCGCACGTTTAGGAAAGGTAAGAGTAACTCGCTTTTTCACAGTAATATTCTCTCTGCACTCGATGACTGCCCCTACCTCTAGTGTATTGAGAAAACAAAGGAAGGCTAGAGGTTCGTGCCGATTCAGTTACACTAAGTAATACTAGGGCTGGACAAGTTTTAATCGAAACGTTATGAGTGTGACACCGGAAGCAAATACTGGCAAGCGCGTTAGAAATTTTTTGATTGTCTTGGTTGCGATCGCGCTGAGCGTTGCATTAGTTTTAGGCTTGAGAAACCAAACGAGTGCAGTTTCGTTGACGCACTTAGATGAGGAATCTGTTCCACTTGAAGTGGCACTGACTAATGGCAAACCATCGCTCATGGAATTTTATGCTAACTGGTGTACTAGTTGCCAAGCAATGGCACCAGATATGGCACAGTTAAAGCAAGAATATGGCGAATCGGTGAATTTTGTCATGCTCAATGTCGATAACAGCAAGTGGTTGCCAGAAATTCTCAATTATCGGGTTGACGGAATTCCCCATTTTGTGTTTTTGAACAAAGAGGGTAAAGCGATCGCACAAAGCATTGGCGAACAACCTCGTATGATTATGGCAACAAATTTAGATGCTTTAGTTGCAAACTCACCCCTACCTTATGCCCAAAGTAGTAGCGGTCAAGTTTCCAAGTTTACAGCACCTGTAGCACCTGCTGATAATGCAGACGATCCGCGACTTCATAGTAGTCAAGTAGTCAATTAAAATATCTCAAACACTCTTGCAGGCTTCACATTGTCTGCAACAAATTTAAATAATATGATAACTCTGGCTATCATTGTCTTAATAATTCTTACTGGTTCAGCACTCTGCTCCGGTATAGAAACTGCATTACTATCAATATCTACGATCAGGGTGCGTCAGTTAGCGCAGAACAAGATTCCTTCAGCGGTTGCACTGTTATCAATTAAAGAGAAGATTAGTCGTCCCATTGCAACGATTGTTATTCTCAATAATATATTTAACATTGTTGGTAGCATTGTTATTGGTAGTGTTGCAACCAATGTTTTAGGAGATGCGTGGTTAGGTGTTTTCTCAGCAATTCTTACCTTTCTTATTATCATTTTTGGTGAAATTGTTCCTAAAACTGTTGGTGAAAGATATGCTGAACAAATATCTTTACTAGCAGCAATACCTGTTAAAGGACTTACTTTTTTATTAAAGCCTATAGTTTGGATTGTTGAGAAAGCCACACAACCTTTTACGAAAGGAAAAAGAAGACCAACAACAAACGAAGCTGAAATTAAATTATTAGCAAATATTGGATATCAAGAAGGCATAATTGAAGATGATGAAGCCGAAATGATTCAGCGGGTTTTTCGGTTAAACGATCTCACAGCAGCCGATTTAATGACTCCACGAACCATTATCACGCATTTATCGGGAGACTTGACACTTGGAGAGTGTAAAAAAGAAATTATTGCTTCGCAACACACCCGAATTATTGTAGTAGGGGAATCTATTGATCAAGTTTTGGGGTTTGCGCTTAAACAAAAATTGCTAGCAGCAATGGTAGAGGGAAATAATGACCAAAAGATTGCTAATCTTGCGCGTAAAGTACGCTTTGTTCCTGAAACAATTCGCGCTGATAAATTACTGAAAAACTTCCTTGAAGCCCGCGAACATTTAGTAGTTGTTGTTGATGAATATGGTAACGTTGCTGGAGTTGTCACTTTAGAAGATGTGCTAGAAGTCCTCACTGGAGAAATTGTAGATGAAACAGATCGAATTATCGATCTTCAAGAAATTGCTAGGAAAAAACGCGAGCGCATGTTGCAGTTTAAAATTTTTGGAAATAAATCTACGAAGAACAAACCTTAAGTTTTAATTATTGATTAATTTACAAACATAAAAAATGATAACCATACTGCATCAGCAAATGTCACTAGAAGAGTTTCTCAAACTACCAGAAACTAAGCCTGCTAGTTGAGTTTGTTAATGGTCAGATTTATCAAAAACCAATGCCTCAAGGTAAACACTCGCGATTGCAACTCAAGCTGTGTGAAGCAGTAAATCAAGTAGCAGAAACAAAAAATAATGCTCTAGCATTTCCTGAATTGCGCTGTACTTTTGGCGGTAGATCGCTTGTTCCTGATGTTACTGTATTGACTTGGAATAGAATTCCTTTCGCTCAAGACGGGGAAGTTGAAAATATATTTGCATTACATCCCGATTGGACAATTGAAATTCTTTCTCCTGTTCGCGAAGCGTTGACGAAGTCAATTCAAAATGCTACCAAAGTTATTAGTAACATCCTGCATTGTTTAAGATATGGTACTCAATTAGGTTGGTTTATCGATCTAGAAAGTCGCTCTGTGCTAACTTTTTTCCCTGGGCAACAACCAATAGAACTGACTAATGATGATAGATTACCAGTACCAGAATATATAAAATTAAACTTAAGTGTGAATCAAATGTTCAACTGGTTAAAAGCAGGCAGCTAAATTAGGAGTAATATCTGAAGACAAGTATATCATCTCCGGTTGAATAACCAAGCTATAATTGAGTGGCTAGTGGCTAGCGACTAGTTGCTAATCAATCAGAACTTTAATTGTAAGTAGTTAACCGGATTTGATATTAATCTTTACTTTTGCAAATCATCATACACAACTAATCGTGGATAAATTAATAAGAAAAATCCCATCCACGCTAGTACAGGAATAGCAACTAGACTTGTTAACCAAAAAGTCTTAAATAGAATCCAGCTACCAGCAATGAGTGTCACCCCAGTTAGCATGATAGACCAAGGTTGACACCACCAGGGTTTGTAGTTCCAGACACTGATAGGTTTTTGTGACATTAAGGCGATCGCAACACGACTATTGCTTAGTTATATCATTTTGATGCAAAACTTCATATGCAATTGAGACTGATCTATAAGGATTATTGCAAAATTCTTTTGTAGTAACAACATGAACTAGTGCTTCACAAATCCTTATGACACAAGCCTTACACAATCTGACATTTGAAAACCCTTATCGTCCTTTGTGGTTGCGTGGGATAAACTGGGTAGGAGAAACTCTTAAGCAGAATGGCATTTCGTTAGTTAACCTTTCGGAAGAATCACTACTGACTGCTGCAAGGAGTAAAACAGCTTTATCTGATTGGGGTGATGAAAGTTTTCGGCTACCACTACGGATACTACTGGAGTCTTTAGAAAAAGACGCTGAACTCAACTTATTTGGGCGCTATTTCATGCGCAAATCTTGTCTTCAACTGCTGATGAATCGATTACGCATTCAAGAAGATATCAAACGTTATCCTGAAATATTACAAGTACCGATCGCACGACCATTATTTATTTTAGGAATGCCAAGATCTGGTACTACGTTACTGCATAATCTATTAACTCAAGATCCTACAAGTCGTTGGTTGCATCTATGGGAATTAGCAAGTCCTTCCCCGCCACCAGAGTACTGCAACCGCAACAGCGATCCTCGGATTCAAAAGGTAGAGAAATTTGTTCAACAGTACAACACTTTAGCACCACAACTTGCTACAGTGCACAATCTTAATCCCAAAGGACCTGAAGAATGCAATGCTTTGTTTGGACATGAATTTACTAGCTTGATTTTTGAACTGCGGGCAAATGTGAAAAGTTATGTGAGTTGGATGGAAACCTATGATATGGTCAGAGCATATCAATATTATCGGCAGCAGTTGCAACTTTTAGCATGGCACTATCCAGGCGATCATTGGGTACTCAAAGCACCTGCACATATATTTTACTTGGATGCACTGATTAAAGTTTTTCCTGATGCTTGCATTGTGCAAACACACCGCGATCCTCTTAAAGTGCTTCCTTCGGTCTGCAGTTTAACTGCAATAGTTCGCGGAATTTATAGCGATCGCATCGAACCAAAGCATTTAGGACACTACTGGAGCGATCGCATTGCTAAAGCTTTGGAAAGAGAAATGCAAGTCCGCGCTTCAGAAGCGCCTTCTCGTTTCTATGATGTAGATTACCACAACCTTGTGCAAGATCCTATCGGTACAGTACGTCAGATCTATACATATTTTGGTTATGATTTTCATCCCCAAATGGCAGAAAACATCAAAACCTGGTTGGTACAAAATCCCCAGCATAAGCATGGAGTTCATCGGTACTCTTTAGAGCAGTTTGGGCTAGATCCTGAAAGGGCTAATAGTCGATTTGCAAAATACTGTGAAAAATTTAATGTTGTGCGCGAGTGAGTTTACGAGCTACTACCTATACGCCTACGCTGCGACTCGAATTGTGCGCTCAAAACAGATACCCGAACGCTCTATCAAAAGAAAAACGGCTAAACTCCTCCAGTCACACGGGAGATCTACTAACCTCAATCCTCACTTACAATTTCAGCTTGCTTGCGCCCAGAGACAGTAGCGATCGCACTCATTTATTGCTGCTATTCTTGCACTACTCTAAGCTCAATTATTAATGATCTCACAAGTAAGTTAAGCTGCACTCTATTTTATAAATTGTAAAATTTTGTAGCTAACTGCGGAAATACCTACCTGTAATGTGTATGAACATATTATGTAGTTTGCCGAACTATATACAGAAACTGTCTATATCACCCTAGATAGTCGTACTGAAAGAATAAATTGCAGACTCGTAAGATAGCTTCTAATGTAAGTGCTACACGAGAAAAGTCAATCTAAATACATTAGATCACTTCACATTCATCAATATATTTGTCAACAAATATCAAAGGGCGTTAACTATGAGCCAAACTTTAGACGAATGGCCAAGAAAAGTACGTGAGTTACATAACCATCATTTTGATTCCACAATTTGGAACGACTTCCAATTCCGAGACGATGACATTATCATTGCAAGCTACGGCAAATCAGGGACAACCTGGTTACAGCAAATCGTTGCACAGCTAATTTGGCATGGTAAAGAAGACCTTGATCTAGCTGAGATGTCTCCCTGGTTGGATCTTCGCATACCACCTAAAGATATTAAGCTTCCTATAGTAGAAGCTCAAACCCACCGCCGATTTATTAAAACGCACTTACCAGTAGACGCTCTCGTCTTTTCACCTAAAGCTAAATATCTTTACATTGCCCGTGACGGTCGCGATGTCGTTTGGAGCCTATACAACCACCATGCAAAAGCTAACGAAGCATGGTATGAGGCACTTAATGATACTCCTGGGCGAGTAGGTCCACCTATTGAACATCCACCTGAGTCAATCTTGACATATTTTCGAGATTGGCTTGAGCAAGATGGCTACCCTTTGTGGTCAATGTGGGAAAATGTCAAATCTTGGTGGGACATCCGCCATCTACCAAATGTCATGTTAGTTCACTATGCTGAGTTGAAACGAGACATGGCAGCTCAAATTCAGCAAATAGCTGAGTTTTTTGATATTACGATCGATGAGTCTAATTGGTCAATGATTCTGGAACACTGTAGTTTCGACTATATGAAGCAACATGCATCAAAGATTGTGCCTCTTGCGGGAGTTTTTTGGGAGGGAGGTGCACAGACATTTATCTATAAAGGCACGAATAGAAGATGGAAGGATATCTTAACTGAAGAAGATATCGCCAAGTATGAAGAAACCGCGTTGCGTAATCTTGGGCAAGAATGTGCTCATTGGCTTGCTACGGGAGAGGTGATTCGCCCCTAAACAGAGTTTGTTGCAACACAATCGCTAGAATTGCCGTTGTTAAACTAGACTACCTAGTGTTAATTACTTTCGGCGGACGCTAGGATTCATCGTTTTATTAGCAGCGATCGCCTTTAAACTATCTTGGTCTTAAAATGATGAATCATGGTCGATGAGTAAGCGGGTCATTGTAGTTGGGGCTGGGTTAACAGAACTGACGACTGCGAAACTGATATCCTATGCGACTCAATTCAAATCAGAAGGACGATCCATCTGAGGTTGCCAAGCAAGGTTTTGAGGCACTAATGGCAGGTAAGGATGCAATTAGTGCAGGTTCAGTGATGACGAAAATTCAAGGTAACGTAAGCAAGGTTTTACCTGATACCATCGCTGCTGAACAACACCGCCAACTGACTGAGCCAGGTTCGGCTGAGTCGCCTCTAAGAAAGTTGGAAGGCATCTGCGGTATATCTTAATGAACTAACTGTCTTACCAGCTTCGCCAACCTTTCAGCACTATCAAAAACTGCCATTTTTCCTGCAGCATCAGCCATTTTTTGCAAGTCTTCGGGTGAGTGCAATAACTCCAACACTTGAGTTTGCAACATAGCAGGAGTTAATTCTTTTTGGCGAAATACGATAGCAGCACCTGACGCAGCTAAGACTTGGGCATTGTAGAATTGATGATCTTCCGCAGCAGTTGGCAGTGGAATAAAAATCGCAGGTTTACGAGTAATCGCTAACTCAGTGACAGTACCAGCCCCCGATCGCCCAATCGCTAAATTTGCTCTTTGCAGCAAACTTGCCACATTGTCGTAAAAAGGTAGCGGAAAATATTGCGGATGGTGGAGACTTGCAACGTCAGGATCGTTGTTTCCTGTCAAATGTACAATCCACATACCAGCGTCAAACCATGCTGGCGCACACTGACGGATCAGTTGATTGACTGCAACTGCACCCTGACTACCACCGACAACAACGATGAGAAAAACATTGTCGGGAATTGGCAGAGCGAGGGGAGGTACTTTCTCACTTAAAAACTGCGATCGCACAGGTGTACCAGTATAAATTGTTTGAATGCGTGGTAGATATTGGGCTGCAGGTTCAAATCCCAGTGCCACAGCAGTACAAAATGAGCTAAAAAAGCGCGTGACTTTGCCAGGAATCGCATTAGATTCGTGCAGAATGACAGGAATTCCCAGCGATCGCGCCGCCATAACAGCAGGGGCAGCGATGTACCCACCTGTGGTAAAAACACCTTGAAATGAGCCTTGTTGCAGTAGCTGGCGGACTTGAAAAACCGAACTGGCAATTTTACTGAGATTGCGTAGCGTCCCAATTCCTAACCGTTCTTGAAATCCTGCGACCGAAATTTTGTGGAGTGGATATTGTGCAGGAACTAGCTGTGTTTCTAAGCGATCGGGAACACCCAACCACTCAATCTCATAATCTGGTAATTGTTCAGCTAGTGCGATCGCTGGAAACAGATGTCCGCCAGTACCACTTGCCGCAATTAATAATTTTGTTGGTATTGCCATTGAGTTACAAAGTCAACGCCCAGGTTAGCTTAAGATTAAACAATTAACTGTTTTATAGTAATCAAATATCAAGCTATCACCGATGCGTAACTTTATGTTTTTTTTAACCCCTTCCCGAAAGTTTCATCAACAAAATAAGTTGTCAGCTAGCAGTTGGGTAGCACTTTTACTGATGACACTCACCTTATCAGTACAACCACACCGCGTTCAAGCTCAAGCAACACCCGACGCGCCTCCTGCGTTAAAAAATCTCCTAGCACGTATTGATGCAGCTGCTAACGCACATAATGCCAATGCAGTCGTGCAATACTATGGAACAAACTTCACGCATTCTGACGGCTTGACGCAGCAAAGTATGGCGCAGTCTCTAAATCAACTTTGGCAAAGCTACCCACAATTAAGATACACAACACGCGTTGAATCGTGGAAGCCAGAAGGACGCGCGATTGTTGCTGAAACAATTACCAATATTAGCGGTAGTCAAGTACAAGACAATCGAAATTTAATGTTTAATGCGACGATTAGATCGCGACAGCGAATTGAGAATGAAAAAATTGTCCGCCAAGATATCTTATGGGAACGCAGTCAATTAAGAGCTGGAGCCAAGCCACCAACAATTGAGGTAAGATTGCCCCAACAAGTTAAAGCAGGACAACAGTTTAATTTTGATGCGATCGTCCAAGAGCCTCTTGGAGATGATTATCTTTTAGGAGCGGTGATTGAAGAACCTGTGCAATCAGCCAATTATCTGAATCCTGTGCCAGTTGAATTGGAATTACTTCCTGCTGGCGGTATTTTTAAACAAGGTCGCGCACCAGCTGCTGGAAGTCATCGTTGGATTTCTGCGATCGTCGTTCGGGGAGATGGTATGACTATGGTGACTCAACGACTGCAAGTTGTTGGTGCAAATGCTGCAAGTAATAATCAGTCAACAACTCAATCTGCAAGATAAAATTTACACCTTGCAGCAACGAGTGAAGTAAGAATTGCGTTGTAGGAGTTGATTTAGTACTTTAACCATGACTGCAACGCATCTTTAAATATTATTATTTTTGGTTGAATAGTTTTGCATGAATTGTAGATGCCCTCTGACTAAAGTCAAGTTTATTCATGCAAAGTGTACTTTATTACACAAAGTAAAAGTTTTATCAATAATTCCACCAGGATGGAATTTATTTATTGAGTAGAGATTCATTCCTACTCGCATTCAGGCAAGATGGTGAAACTTATTTAGTCGCTAAGCTAGATTCCCTATCTTTCTTTGTTTTTGTTGGCTTGAGCGATCGCACAAACTGTTTAATATAATTTCTCTCGCGCCCTAAGAAAGAATAATTTCCTTTTAATAAGTCTTTTCTTACATAAGCTCTGTGTAGGCTCAAAGAGATGTCTTCTTTAGTGATATAGCCAGATGCAACCGCCTCTTTAAAGTAGTTAAACCACAGTTCTCCATGCGGATGATTGCGATATTTCCACGGTTGACTAAACAGTCCCGTATAGTGAATAAGCTTAGTATTTTTATCGCAAACATCAAGCATATTCCAACCAGGATCTAGCTCTCCAATGGTATAGGGATGATGTGTTAGAAAAGTCTGGTTCATGACCATGAAATCGGTTTGATTATACAGATTTTGGTCAATTTCATTGAAAATTGTTTCCAAATTAAATTGAGTTCTCTCGCAATCAATTAACATGACGCTAAGACCCCAATAACTGCCACTACCGCGATAACCTTTCTGCGCTCCTTGTTTGGCTAAGAAATCACAACCGTTCATTGGTGTATCAAATAGCTTGCCTATATCAGTTAGACATACTATGTCAGAATCTACATAAATTGCCTTTCCTTGAAAGTTACAAACTTCAGGAATGATAAATCTATAAAGGCTAAATTCAGTAGCATTACGACACTTGATCTTTAATGACATCGGAGCCAGAAAAGGCTCCCCATCATTTAAGGTAATGGAGTTATGCGTACCGTTTAATACATATATATCAAGTTCTCTTTGAGAGTGCTTGCGTAGAGAGTGAATCAAAGTCTTTCTTTCTAAAAGGCTCGCTTCTCCTGATCCAATGAAAACTTTAACCCGCTCTTGTTTTTCCATGACATTTCTTCCTTTTTTTTGGAATAAATTAAAATCATTTTTTGCCCTTGACATCAAAGTGTTTCTATCTCTAAAATAAGTTTACAAAACATTTTTTTTTAGAGCATAAAAACACTTGTAGAAATAAGTTATCCTATGCTAGTATAAGCAAAAAAGCTAATAATATAGAGCTTTTAACTTTTTGAAATATATGAGTTCTCCTTAAGTAACTTCAATCACTAAATCAACTGAGTTAATAAGCTCCTTTGCGTAACAGAACAACTAAAACTGTTTGCCAAAGGATATTTATGTCTAACCAGAAATTCCAGTTTTCTTTATAGAACAAATCCATTTGCAGCATATCGTTAAAAGTGACTTCACTACGTCCACTGACCTGCCACAATCCTGTTACGCCAGGTAACATTGTTGCTCGTTGCGACATATCATCGTTGTAGTCTTTGATTGCTAAGTAATAATCTCTCAACTGCAAAGGACGAGGACCTACCAAGCTCATGCTACCTTGCAATACATTAAATAGTTGTGGTAGCTCATCTAAACTTGTCCGGCGCAGGAATTTACCGACACGAGTGACACGCGGATCTTCCTTCATTTTAAATAAAACACCACCTTCAGACTCGTTATGCTGCTCAAGCTCTTTGAGTCGTTCTTCTGCGTTCACCTCCATTGTACGAAACTTCCAAATGACAAAAGCTTTACCATTTCGCCCGATGCGATGCTGACGAAAGAAAATTGGTCCTTGAGAATCTAGGCGAATAAATAAAGCGATGGCGAGTAGAAGTGGACTTAAAAAAAGTACTCCTAATCCAGCACCAAGAAAGTCAAGAAATCTTTTACCGAGACATTGCAGTGTATATTGCCACGATCGCACTCGTAGAATTGGCTTTTGATACAAAGAGCTGACACTGACTTCAGAAGTTGGACTAGGAATAAAATTTGGGGAGGACATACCTATCTCCAAAAAAAAATGCACGGTCAATGTGTTAAAATGTATATAGGTATTCTTAATGCTCCACATAACTGTCTGTTGCTAGCTAGCTTAGGTAGAGCGACTAGTCAGCAGCAAGTTTGGTAGCATCTACAAAAATTCAGACCTTAAAAGGTGAATTTGAGCCACTAATCCCATAGTGGCTTTTGCTTATTCAGCTAAATTCGATATGCCTCTTGTGAAAGAGGAGATAGGAGAAATATCCTACAAAGGTAAATAATCTACTTAATGAGGAGCAGAAGCATCTAACGACTTTAGGCGCGATCTAATTCAGGAATTTTGTAAAAAACCAAGCCCAATCATTAAGCATAGCTGCCCACAAGTAGAGAGTCCAACAAAGCCCAAGCAGCATCTTTAGCAGAAATCTCACTGACAGGGATTGGCCAATCAATGCCCAAAACAGGGTCATCATAGCGCAAGCCCCGTTCATAGCCTGGAGTGTAAAACTCACCGACCTGATAGACGACTTCTGCACCATCTGTCAGTGCTTGATAACCATGAGCAAACATTTCTGGGACATACAATGCACGCCGATTTTGAGCAGATAACTCCACACCAATATGTTGCAAGTACGTTGGTGATTGTGGGCGCATATCGACAATCACGTCATAAATTGCACCAGAGATACAGCGCACCAGTTTAGTTTCACAAGCGGGGGCGACTTGATAATGCATCCCGCGTAGCGTTCCTTTGTGATGGTTAAACGACAAGTTGCATTGTGCTACTGTTGCTTTTAATCCGTGTGCCGCAAATTCTTCGGCGCAGTAGGTGCGGGCAAAAAAACCACGATGATCTGGTTTTTCTTCTATGTCAATAATGTATGCACCTTTAAGTGAGGTTTCGCTAAATCGCATTATTTTCTCCGTAGGTTGGGTAATGGGGAGCCAGTGCGTTGCGGAGCCAGTGTTGTGCGGAGGTTTCCTCCGTCGTAGCAACTGGCGTTGATGGGTAATGGAAAAGCTTTTAGCACTTGGCAATTAGCATTAAGCTACACAGACGCTAACCGCTAACCACTAACGGCTAATCGCTATTTAATGACCAGTTACCAGTTACCAAGTTTAAGATGTCACCATTCTTCTACGTTGTATCGAGAAGTAAATAGGCCATATCGCTGCTTTAATTAACTCCTTGATCAGTGCATTTTTGTATTTCAATAGCCAAATACACAAGTGAAGATAGCAACGGATTTGCTGGTATAAGCTTAAGGAAGTTGTATTGATAGAATTGATATATCCTAAAAAGACTCTGCCTTGAGGAAATACGAGTTTTCCGTCCTTAAGAGTTGGGTCAAGCCAAGTAGCACGTAGATAAGGATTTGACAGTGCTTTGCTTGCACGTTGAGCATGGTTGCGATTAAAAAAAAAGTACTCAGGAACTTCGTGATATTGACCAAGAAGTGCCATTTTAACTAGTAAAACTTTATCTGCTCCTGGATAGTTACCTAATAAAGGAGTTTTTGCCAAAACATCTCGGCGCATGACTCCAAATAATTGCAAACAGCGATGTGGTTTAGCAAAAGAGTCAATAATAAGATTGCGAAACCGTATATGAGGCTTTGATGAGTGTGTTAATAAGGGATTCTCATCACAATTATTCGGTAGAACTTCTTCGCGTTCGTTAATAAGTTTAGTCTTAGGATAAGATACAACAACTGATGGATTTTTTTCAAGTATGCTGACACATTTCTCTATAAACTCTGGAGCACATAAATCATCGTGAGCAGCCCACTTAAAGTACTGACCTGTAGCTAATTCAAAGACGCGATTGAAATTATTATGTCCTCCAATATTTTTATCATTTCGATAGTATTTTATTCGGTTGTCTTTGGCTGCATAAGCTTCACAGATTTCCCTAGTTTTATCAGTTGATGCATTATCTGAAATAATCAGTTCAAAATTTGAATAAGTTTGTGCCAGAATTGAATTTAAAGCTTTTTCTAATAAATCATCTCCGTTATAAACAGGTAAACCAATGCTAACGAGTGGGCAATTACTATCTTCTTTCACTACCAAGTTTTTGTGAGTAGTATTTAATTGCATAAAGTCTAGAAAAGCTACTATTAATAAATTATTGTTGAGAACGCGAAAAAGCTAAGTTAGTTTGGCGATCGCTAATCACTCTTAACACAGCATCGTGCCAAAAATTGGCAATTTCATGATAGCCTTGGGCGTTAGGATGCAGTCCTATATCTAGATCAAGCGATAGTGATGCTGTTAAGTCTTGAATACTTAAACCTCTCATATCTACAAAGTGTATTTTTTTGTCTTGAGCTACTTTAGAGGCAACAATACTAGGAATTGCTGCATTGAAATACATTGCGCGCAGACTACGAATTGCTGGCTTCGCTGCAGGATGAACAGGTGGAATTGAAGCAACAAGTAGTTGGGAGTAAGGACAACACGCAGTAATTTTGTCGATCAGAGTACTAAAATCTTCAATCATTGTTCTGAGCGAACTTTTGCGCGTATCATTAGTACCAATCATTAATAAAATTAAGTCTGGTTGAGCTGTATCAAGCCACTCATCAATTGATGCGGTAATTTCCTTCATTGTCCATCCAGGATGACCTTCATGAGTTTTATCTCCAAGTGTGTCAGGTCCACTGGTTCTTGAGCCAACAAACTTAACTGCTAATCCATCAGCAACAAACTTTTGCCAAAGCTCGGGGCGATAACCACCACTATCTCTGTCATTTGTTCCTTTGACTCCTTGGGTAATAGAGTCACCCAGAAGCATAATTTTTAGTGGTGAGTTGTATTCAGGAATAAATGCACATTTTTCTTCTAAGTCAGCGATCGCATCGCTGTTTGCTAGCACATCGTTACTAGGATTAGCAGAAATGTCAACCTTTACGGAAGTTAAAGCGAAACGACTATAGTTGTGCTGATTTCTTGTCAGCTTACTTTTAATTGAGAGAGTAATAATAGTAATTTTAATAACATGACTGTAATACAACAGAAAAATAACTTTTGTAAAAACAGTATGTTGGATCAGTCGATGTAAGATTTTTCTGCTCATATTTGGTGACTAGTGTCAAATACTCGACATTAAAATTAAGAGTAGTACTTTTAGCACTACTCTTATTCCATACATAACATCATAAAAACTGTGTTTATACTCGAAACTTTACACGACAGAGTATTCTGAGTTATACAACCCAATAAGAGATAAAAGAAACTCTTTCGCTACTTTCAAGAATTGAAAGTTAACAAGTTGGTGGTGTTGATACAGTATTTTGACTTTTAATTTCTCTTGAGTTGATGCATATAGTGTCAATATGCGATCGCTTACTATCCCAATACGAGCAGCAACATTTTTGAGTAACTGCACTTCATCTATAGTGAATTGGCGCGATTGAAAAGTCCCAACATGAAAAACCCCCACTACTTGATTGTTTACGAGCAACGGTAGACCTAACATAGATTGAAGTCCTTTGTGACGTAAAATTGGACTGAAAACGTCTACTTGGGACATATCTTCAACAAATGTCAACTCGCGTTTAGCAGCAATTTTACCTGCGAAGCCATATCCGATCGGAATGTGAATACCTGCGGCGACTTCTTCTTCCAAACCACAAGCTGCTTGTACAATCAAATCTTGTTTGTCTTCTGAGCAGAGTAATACTGTTGCCGTATCTACCTTAAGAACTTGACGAATACAATCGAGCAGGGGATAAAGTAGATTTTGCAGTAAAGAAGGAACTGGTACAGATTTTTCATCTAAGGGTAGCAAAAGCCAGTCAGCTATTTCTGCTACCTCCGCTTCAATTTGAGTTGCAGTTTCCTCAAGTTCACTCAGGGCTGTGCTTAGAGAAGTGGGGAGGTGGCTATTATTGTTTGTGACGTTTTTGTGCAAGTTCATAATTTTTAAGAAGGCAAAAAGGATCTAGTGAGCTATTAGGCGATCGCTTTCTATATTAATGTGTCACATCAAAGCCCTTTGCAACTCCCCAACAGGCTACATTATACTTGACTCAACTCATCAACAGTCACTTCAGAACGTGCTTGTTCCAAGCAAGCTTCCAATGTTTTACTTAGAACTTCAATATGGGGTTCTTTAAGAATTGTCGAGTGATTGCCAGGAAGATCGTGTGCTTCTAATCCACCTTCGGCAAGATCGCCCCAGCCATATTCGGGATCTTTTGTGTACCAATCATCAGGAGTAGGCATTCCTGTAGGATAGTAATACCATCCTTTGCCTGGCACTTCGGTGGCACGAAACAGCGTTAATTTACCTGCATAAGGTTGAAATGTATAGGTGCGCATTGCTTTTCTAATGCTATATCCTACATACTTTCTGTGCCAAAAATAAGGCAAGCTCCCTGCTAGTTTGAGATAAGTGCTCCAGTAGACAACGTACACTTTTCTTTCCAGACTGCGGTAGGCAATTTTTACTGGATGTTTCAGCCCGAAACGCCAGAAGTTACGCCACTGCCGCGAGAACCACTCAGGTACAGTCACTTTTTTGAAACAACCTGGAACAAACGTATCGAGTAAGCCTACAAATGCAACCTCTTCACCTTTAGCGTGTAACTGCTTTGCCATTTCAAACGCCACCACACCTCCAGAAGAGAATCCTGCTAAGTAAAATGGTCCTTCTGGTTGAACTGCGCGAATTTCTTCGATGTAAGCAGCAGCCATATCCTCAATTCGGTTCAAAGGAGTTGTGACGCCATCTACTCCCCGTGCTTGCAATCCATAAAAAGGTTGATCGGCACCTAAATATTGAGCAAGATCCTGAAAAGCGAGAACATGAGCACCATTACCATGCATACAAAATAACGGTGGTTTAGAGCCACTCGGTTGGATAGGAACCAGCGATTTAAAGTAAACCGATTCCGATTCTTGACCAATGACTTCAGCGAGTTGTTCGAGTGTTGGCGCTTGAATTAAAGTTGCTAAAGATAGCTTTTTACCAAATGTTTGCTCGATTTGGTCGAATAGCCGTAGTGCCCTTAGTGAATCTCCTCCGAGATCGAAATAATTGTCTATGATGCTAATTGGTTGAATTTCCAATACCTGCTCCCAAATTTGGGCAAGTTGGAGTTCTATAGAATTGCGTGGTGCAATATAAACTTCTCCTTCTGAGTCTGGCTCTAGCTTTGAGTTTAGTTCTGTTTGGGAGACACTCATTTCTTCTACTGATTTCATGATTTCTCTTCAATTTACGTAAAGACAACTGATTGCTAAGAGCCGAAAGCTCGTTCACACCCTAAATTCATCTGTAAGGTTTTTAGCTAATTGCTTTTTTGTTTGAACAAATTACCTAAAGCTTTGAAGACACCTTTATTTGAATTATTAGTTGTAGCTGGTGTTGTGGCTGGCGTTGGTGTTTTTGTAACAGCAGTTTTGGTAGCAAAGCTTCTTGGTTTGACTACTTCATTTGCAGCCTCGTCGCGCAAAACCCGTTTTAAGACTTTTCCCGTAGGGTTTTTGGGTATAGAATCAACAAACTTAATCGCTTTAGGTACTTTATAAGCTGCCATGCGTTCAGAACAGAAAGCAATCATTTGTTTTTCTGTTACGGTTTGCTCTGGCTTAAGGACTATATTGGCTTTGACGATTTCAGTTGTTTCTAAATTGGGAACGCCGTAAACGGCAACTTCGGCTACTGCGGGATGTTGATAGATAACGTTTTCTACTTCTGTGGGGTAGACCTTGAATCCAGCAACATTAATCATGTCTTTGGAGCGATCCACAATATAGAAGTAGCCATCTTCGTCAATTTGACCAATATCGCCAGTGAAAAACCACCCATTTTTAATCACTTCTGCGGTTTCAAAGGGGCGATTCCAATAGCCCAGCATGACATTCGGACCGCGAATAATAATTTCGCCGAGATCTCCTGGTAGGGCGTCTTTGCCATCCGCATGGACGATTTTCATCTCGACGTTTTCAATCGGCGTACCTATTGACCCAACTTTGTATTTAAAGTCATTGTTGTAGCTAGCACAGGGAGATGTTTCTGTCAAGCCGTAGCCTTGATGAATTTCTAAGCCATACTTGTCAAACCACTTTTGAGCAACCTCTACAGGAAGTGGTGCAGCGGCTGAGAAGTAGTAGCGAACTGAACTCAAGTCATAGCCTAACGTTCCCATATTCAGAAGTAGGATGTAGACTGTCGGTACACTAAAGAGCATTGTGATCTGCTCAGTGACGACTGACTTGAGAATTTTCTCTAAATCGAAATGACGATGGAGAACGATTGTGGCGCAGGCGTTTAATCCAGCATTGAGGACGGCATTTTGACCGAAGCAGTGGAACAGTGGTAAGTACAGTAAGATGCGATCTTCGGCACTCATGCCACAACAACGGTTTTGCGAGTAGCTGTTAGAAACAACATTACCGTGAGATAAAGTCGCACCTTTAGGAAATCCTGTAGTTCCTGAAGTATAGACGATCGCAGCAGGTGCATAACGATCCATTTCAATTGCTTTGGCTTCTGGTGCAGCACTTGCCATCAACTCAGCTAAGCTTACTCCCTGACTGCTTTCGCCTTCAGCAATCAAGATATGTTTTAACTCAGGTAAGTCGGCTTCGGGGACATTCTCGACAAGTTCTGCAGTGGTGACAATTGCCTTTGCACCTGAATCATTGAGAATAAAGCTGACTTCGGTGCTTTTAAGCATGGCATTAAGCGATACAGCAACCGCACCGATTTTTACTATGCCGAGATAAGCAATGATGAATTCAGGAATATTCGGCAAAAATAAAGCAATGCGATCGCCGCGATGAATATTGCGATCGCGCAACCCATTGGCAAAGCGATTTGCTAGTAAATCGAGATCTTTGTACGTGTAAGATCTTTCTTCAAAAATGAGCGCAGTCTTATCGGGAAATAAATGATGACCGCGTTCTATATGTTGGGCAATATTCATCACTACGAGTCCTTATTCAAGCTAGTTAAGAGATCTTTTACCGCTGCAGCGATCGCACCTTCAGTAGCAATATCAGCCGCAACTTTAGCAATATGTTCGTCTAAAGGTTGTTCGCGATCGTCCCAGATGTAAGGGCGAGTTGCTGATGGTGGCTGTCCCACAACCTCACGCACAGCTTGATACAGACGTCGCGTGACTGGAGATAAACACTCGCTAGCATCATAATGACCTACACAAGCATACGTTCTTAAATCAACTGCTTGCACGCCAAACATGAGAGCGATCGCCATATACTGCTGAAAGATCTCAACAGCGTTGCGCGTTAAATTCGCAGCAGCGAATCCTTGGCTGTTGATATTTTGGTTGTATTGTTCGGCATGGGTAGGATAGCGATCGGCAATTGAATTTCCGTAGAAGCTCAACAACGGCATAATCGAGTTACCAGTAATCTGCAATCCTTTGAGTCCCATATTGACAATGCGTTCTTTGTTACCAACCAAAGAAGCCGGTAAGCCGTTATTAAATTCTGGGGCGACGAGATAAGCAATTTGTACATCAAGGTGTTTTGCCATCATCCCGATGTAGTAGCGCAGGTGATCCATTCCCATCCCGACGTACTGTCCCAAGAAATTACCGCCGTGATAGCTTGCTTGATTTTCGGCGTCGATCAGCGGATTATCGGTCGCCGAGTTCATTTCGACCTCAATTTGTTGGGCAACTTGCGATACACCATCAACAATTGGTCCCATATATTGTGCCAAGCAGCGTAGCGAGTAACGATCTTGAATCGGAGCTTGACCGCGATACTCGTGCGTACCATCTAATTCGTCACGAATCAAGCGCGAACCTGCTAAGAGATCGAGCATGGTGTATGCTGCCCATTTTTGCCCTGGATGCGGCTTCAGTTCGTGAATAAAGGGATGGAATGATTGATTTGTGCCGTTTAAACCTTGTAAAATCAGCGCGTGTGCGCCCATTGTCAACGCCATCAACAGCCGCGTATCGTACACGCAGTTAGCCGCAATTCCTGTCATGACAGAGGTGCCATTCATCATGGCTAATCCCTCTTTTGCTTGGAGTTGCAACTGTGGTAATCCCAAACGATTTAGGGCAGAAATTGCATCAATTTCTTCACCATCAAAGTCAACAGTGTAGCGTTCGTCTAAACCAATCAAAGCACCTGTAATATAAGACAATGGGGTTAGATCGCCACTTGCACCAATCGAGCCATATTCAGGAACGTGGGGTGTCACTCTAGCATTGAGAAACTTTTCCATCCGCTGCACGATCTCGCGGCGAATTCCTGAAGCACCATGTAAATGTGAATTAACACGCAACAGCATTGCGGCACGGACATCAGTCAGTGGTAACTTGCGTCCAGCACCGACTTTGTGATACCAAACAAGATTATGCTGTAATAAATCGGCATACTCGCGTGAAATGACAACATTCGCCATTCCACCAAAACCACTTGTGACACCATAGATTGGTCTACCTGTTGCCACTGCATCGGCAATATAGTCACAAGATGCTTGCACGCGCTGCGTAACGTCATCTGCTGTGCTGATTTGTACCTCGGCACCATGACGTGCCACACTCACAACTTCATCGATAGTGATGTTGCGATTACCTATCGAGACAGTTTTTGTAGAATGTGTCTGTTGTAAAGCTGCTGTATTCATTTAGAAATTCCTTGCAAATAAGAGGGGTCAGGGGTCGGAGGTCAGGGGTCGGAGGTCGGGGGTCGGAGATCAGGGGATGCTACGCAGACCTACGGTTCGGAGGTCGGGGAATAAATTTGCTTAAATGCTTACCAGTGCAGGCATAACTGGCAAATGTGCATCTGGTGTTTGCTCCCAGCGACCAAAGGTTTTGCTGACAACGACAACATCGTGCATTAATTGGGCAAAACTTTCTGGTGTTAGTGACTGCGGACCATCTGATAATGCTTTGGCTGGGTTGGGATGCACTTCTACCATGAGTGAATCAGTTCCGGCGGCGATCGCTGCTAAACACATTGGCGGGACATATTCAGCTTTGCCAGTACCGTGACTGGGGTCTACCATAATCGGGAGGTGCGTGAGCGATCGCAATACTGGTACGACAGCTAAATCTAGAGTGTTGCGTGCATACTGCCGATCAAACCCGCGAATTCCCCGTTCGCAGAGAATCACATTTGGATTACCTGCTGCCAAAATATACTCTGCTGCCATTAACCATTCTTCTACTGTTGCCGAAATACCCCGCTTTAATAAAATTGGCTTACCTGTAGCACCAACTTTCTTCAGTAACGAGAAGTTCTGCATATTCCGCGCGCCGACTTGCAACACATCTGCAACTGCGGCAACTTTCTCAATATCAGCAGTATCCATAACTTCAGTGATGATGCCCAACCCCGAAGCTTGACGCGCTTTATCAAGCAATTCTAGAGCGCTTTCACCGTGTCCCTGAAAGGCATAAGGTGATGTACGGGGCTTATAAGCACCTCCACGCAGGAATTTTGCGCCTGCAGCTTTGACTTTTTGCGCGGTTTCCACAATCATTTGTTCATTTTCTACCGAACAAGGTCCTGCAACTACTACAACGGGATGTTCTTGTCCAAAAACAACATCGCCATTTGGTGTAGGGACAACAACTGTACTAGGTCCATGCCGAAATTCTTGACTTACTCGTTTATAAGGTTTATCAACTCGGACAACTTGCTCAATGAAAGGACTAATTTGTTGAATGTGTTCTACATTAAGAGCCGCTGTATCTCCGAGTACACCAATAACAACTTTGTGTTGACCAATACTTTTTTCTGTAATGACATTCTGACTATCAATTTCTTGGCAAATTCGCTCTATTTCTTCTTTTGGAGTACCTGCTCTTAAAACTACAATCATTGATTGAATTGCTCCGCGAAAGGGTTCTCTTGATTTTTAAAATTGCCAACAAAAAATGGACTGTACTGCTTTTAGACAGTAAGTCCACGGTAGATGCTCTGCGACTGAAGTCGCGGCTACATAAACGAAGTGTGCCTGCGCATACTATGAAGTTAGAATTTTATTACTGAAGTCCACGGAGGTGGATTTGTTTAGCTGCGAATTTATTCGCACTTGTATTCAAGCTACAACGTTCAATTACGCGATGCTACTGCCATCTGTTTTTGTTGCACCTTTAATCCAGGTTCTTGCTTCAGTGGCAGATATTTTTGAGCATAGCGAGTCGTAATATATTTATTGAGCTTCTTATCTATGGATATTAAAATATCTATTATCATCCGACGAATACGCCCGCGCTGCCCAAAGCTCAGCTCTACGCTCAAGGGTTGGATAATTGACATATATCGCCGCCACCCTAACTTGTTGTATTTGTTCTTAAAGTAGTCATCCTCAGTTAAATTCCATTTATCGCGCAAGCGGTGTAAGCTAGTCAATTCCCAAGCATCACTCCAGCGCAGCATATAGAAAGTCATATCCGCCCATGTCAGTGAAGCACTGGGTACATAGGTAACAATAGAATCTGGCTCTAAGTAAACACTACCACCTACTTCGTTAACTAAAATACAAAAATCTACGTGTTCTTTTGTGTTGAGTAGCTGGTCGTCAAGCATACCGACTTGAGTAAAGATATCGGTACGCACCATCATGCAATGAAATTCAGCTAGTCCTGTTTCACTGCGTTGTAGTTTCGGGCGGACATCTGCAACTTTGCGCCCTTGCAAATAAATTTTCTCAATCATTCGCCGTCGGACATTTCCGTCTTTCGTTTCCACACGTACGCCAGATTCTCCCCCTGCGCAATGGACTATTTCGTGTAAGGGTAGATGTTGGCAGATTAGGGGACTCACGATAGTAGCGTTAGTTGTCTCTGCACACTCAATGAGCTTTTGCAGCCAGCCTGGTGTAACTACTACATCATTGTCAATGAAGACAACATATTTGGTATCTACTTGAGCAAGTCCTATATTGCGTGCATGATTTGGCGAAAGATAGTGTTCAGTTCTAATCAGTTGAAAATTTTTCT
Organism: Gloeocapsopsis sp. IPPAS B-1203; assembly: GCF_002749975.1. NCBI lineage: Bacteria > Bacillati > Cyanobacteriota > Cyanophyceae > Chroococcidiopsidales > Chroococcidiopsidaceae > Gloeocapsopsis > Gloeocapsopsis sp. IPPAS B-1203. The sequence continues at coordinate 377,977 of NZ_PEIG01000004.1, forward strand.
CTCGCGCTTTTGCTGCTAAATAGTTCTTTATTTGTGATGGCGAACCACCATCAACGTAGACTAACTTAAAAGGAGTTTGTGTATGCTCGTAAATACTTTCAAGTGACTCGCGACTATAGCTAAAACGCTCTCGTGGTGCAACAACAATTGTAACTTGTGGTTCTACCATAGATGAAAACTCTTATTTAAAATTGATTGAAATAGAATGCGAGTACGAATAAATTCGAGGTCTAGTGCTTCGCTATTAGCGTGGGTAGGTAAGATATCTAATCTTCCCTGTGATAACTTATTTAAGCGATCGCCTCTTTAAAATTTGGATTCATTGCACTATTTGGATCTTTATTAATTAGGACTTGCTCATAAATTTGGACGAGTTGATCGTTGAGCTTATTTGTGTCGTAGTGCTGTTCTACATATGCTCGACCAGCTTGACCCATCTGTTGCCAAATTTCTGGATGGTCGCAAAGATAAGCTATCTTTTCAGCTAAGGTATCTACGTCCCGTTCTGGTACTAAGAAACCAGAAACGCCATCTTCGATCAATTCAGGAATGCCACCGTGTCTAGTACCTATAACAGGTAGACCCATCGCCATTGCTTCTTTTAAAGTGTTAACTGGAGCATCCTGATTACCATCTTTTGCTGTCACGCTAGTAGCAATAAAAATATGTGACTTGTCGAGAATTTCAATAATCTCTTGCTGATTTTTCCAGCCTAGTAACTTAACTATATGACCAACTTTCAGTTCTTGAATGAGGTTCTGTAAATCTGTTTTTAAAACTCCATCACCAATAATGTTGTACTCAATATTAGGGTGACTTTCTGCTAGCTTAGCCACAGCACGAATACTGTAAGCCATTCCTTTTTTTTCTACAAGACGACCAGTTGTAGCAAGGCGGATTTTACCATCATCAGGGAAACGTGGTTTAAAGAAAAATCGTTCGCAGTTGATTCCTGAACCAAGCACAACAATTTTCTGAGGATTACAACCAAATTTAATAACTCGTTGCCTAAAATACTCGCAGTTTGATAGAAAGAAATCTCCTTTTTTGAAGAGTTCGTTATAAACTTGCTCTCCGTATTCTTGGACATACCAACTAATATCAAAGCCCCGAAATGATGTCAATAACTTACCTTTAATAGCACCAATGTCACGCAGTAACATACCTTTAAGGGCATACATACCAAACTGACAGTGGATAATATCGTAGGATGGTTTGCCTAAAAACGGTACCATTAAGTGAAACCATTCTATGGGCTTTAGGTGCTTTTTGTATTTAAAAAGACTGAGCGATCGCATCAGTCCTATAGGATGCCTGCACCCACTAGCTAATAGCAGTGTCCAAGCTTGAAGTAACCTTAAAGTAGGATTTTTAGCTCTTTCAGGAGCATAGTAGGTTCGCTTCAGAAGCTGGTAACTTTCCACATCGGGGTGAACTTTGAAAGTATCTTCTGGTCTGTTGAGTGAATAAATATCAACTTCGTGTCCCCGATCAATCAATCCTGTAATTTGATTCAGAATAAAAGTTTCTGACAGTGCAGGAAATGATCCAACAATGAATAGTATACGCATGGTAATTTTTGAGTTTTTTTTAAACTTCTCTGAATTTAATTAAACTAAAAAGGAAACAATCGAAGTTTTTTTTAAAAAGTTTTTCAATATTTGTTCTTAAAAAGATGTAAGTTGTAAATTTACTAAGTTAGGTGCTTTTTAAAGAAGCTTTCTATTTTCTTAGAAAGATTACGTGAAGTGAATTTCTTTTTATCTCCGTGTCTTCCACCTTTGACAATTTCAAACGTTGCCTCTACTTCTACTTTTTGCAGAGCATTAAATAGTAATTGGCTTTGATTAAGTGGTACTAATAAATCCTTATCTCCATGCACGATTAAAAAGGGAGGAGCTTCTTTACTTACGTAAGTAATCGGATTAGCTTTTGCTGCTTTGTCCTGATTTTCCTCGATTAACCCACCAATAAGCGCTGCTTCTGGTGAATTTGCCGGAGTAAAATCGATGTTGCGGGAAAAGTCATTGATTCTCAAAAAATCTGTTGGACCAAACCAATCACAAACAGCTTGGACGCGGCTAGAATAATTCTGCCAACCGCCGCTTCCTTCAAACTCTTGGATGTGATGCGTAGTACCTAAAAGTGCCGCCAGATGTCCACCAGCAGAGACGCCCCAAACACCAATGTGGTGCGGATCAATATGAAACTTTTGAGCATGAGCGCGGAGAAAGCGAATAGCGCACTTACAATCTTGAATTTGAGCAGGAAAGATCGCTTCGTGGCTCAAACGATATTCAATACTGGCACAAAAAAAGCCCTGACGGGCAAATGAAACTAAATGCTTGAGTCCTTCTTTTTTGTCACCTGAGCGCCAAGCACCGCCATGAATCCAAACTAACACGGGCATTAATTTTGTTGATATTTTGGGGTGCAAAATATCCATTCTTAAGGCACGTTCTTGATTTTGAGTAAATTCAATATCCTGCAGATGAACGATACTGGTGGGAATTTTTAGCTGTGGTTTAGCGTGCCAGAAATTCAAGAACATCAAAATTGTGGTTAATTTACTACAGCTTGCTTAAATACCTAAGCTATCGGGATACCAAGGATGAAAACTGGCTGCTACGGAGCTTGGGGAACGAAATCGCTTGACTCCTGTTGCGATCGCCTCTTGCATAACTTCTTCTACTTCTTCAATCATTCTTTCTTTAGAAAAACGCTGTTCAACATAACTACGACACCTTTGCCCTAGAGTTGGATCGTGCTTTTGCCAGTTTTGAAGTGCTAGTAACTGCTGGGCTAAACCTGCAATGTCACCTGGCTCAACTTGAAAACTTTGAAACTCACCGCTGAGTACTTCAGGGATACCACCGTAGCGCAAGCCAATTGCAGGAGTACCGCAAGCCATTGATTCTGCTATAACTCGCCCAAAGGTTTCTGGCAACATACTCGGTAGTACAGACACATCCGCAGCGCGAAACATTTCTGGTACGTCACTACGCTTTCCTAACCAATGAACGCGATCGCTAATTCCTGATATTTGGCATAAATCTATGAGTTCCTGCTGATACACATCTCCTGCAACAAGGTTAAACTCAGGAGAATAGGACGCCCCTGTAATGATTAATCGTACTTGATCGGGTTGTAAACCTAAACGAGCAAAAGCCGCAATCAACATTTCGATATTCTTTGGTCGCGTAATTCGCCCTGCATAAAGCACGACAAATGCGTCAGGAGGGATACCTAATGCTCGACGAGTGATATCGCGATCGCCGCGTATTGCAAAACGCTCTAAATCGATACCGTTGTATACAACTTTGATGAGATTGGGACTAAACCCTGCTTTTAAATATGAGCTACGTGCTGCTTGGGATACAGCAATCAAGCTGGTACAAGAATTTAATCCCATCTGAATTTGAGCAGGAAAATGACGTTTTTGCGGTGGGTAGGAACGCAGGTGACAAACTAAAGGTATGCCTTTGACTCGCGCTAAAATTCCACCAAAAAATGTTTGGTAGTAATAGTTAGCGTAGATGAGATCAAATTGATGATGAATTGCTTTTAGCAGTGAAGTAATAAAACTGATGCTTGATGATGGTTTACAGCCTTGGATTCGATAAGTAGAGGCTTTGACTACTGATTTACAAAACTGTTGATAGTGTGGTAGCAGATCTCCTTCTTTACAATAAAGACAGTGTAACTCGTGCCCCCTTTCAGCTAATCCTCGACAGACGTCAAGAAGGCTCCATTCCGCCCCACCACCATCCGAAGAGGCTATATTGAGGAGAATTAAAATTTTCATAAAAATTGATGATATGACAATTTCGCGTGCTCGATGATACAAACACGCGAAAGAACGAATTTATTTACTTTTAAGAACTCTTACTGAAAATTTTGGGGTGTAGGCACACTTATCCTGTCTTCCAGGACAGTTAAAGTTAACTCGTGGTACCTTCTCTAACTATCCATAGCGCTGTGAGTTTAGCGCTAGACTTCCTGCGATATAGGATAACAGACTATTAAAGATTAGGAAAGTGGTAGCCGATAATTACGCTACCTTATGAATAACATTAAGACACGCGACTCATTTCATGCTGTAGCTGATGATACTTCCACAGTTTTCCTCGCTGACTCAGTAGTTCTTGATAACCGCCTTGTTCAATAATCCGTCCTCCTTCAAGAACAACGACTTTATCGGCACGGACAATTGTTGAAAGTCGGTGGGCGATCGCAATTACGGTACGACCAACAGCGAGTTTTTCTAAAGATTCTTGAATCAATCGTTCTGAAACAGAATCTAAAGCACTCGTTGCTTCATCCAGGATGAGAATTTCTGGATTGCGCAATAACGCCCGCGCGATCGCAATTCGTTGTCTTTGTCCGCCAGATAACCGGACACCGCGATCGCCTAACTGAGTATCAAAGCCTTGAGGTAACTCTTGAATAAAGTCTAAAGCATTTGCCAGACGAGCAGCTTCCCAAACTGCTGCTTCATCAACATCTTCCAGTGCATAGGCAATATTGTCACGTACAGAAGTATTGAAAATAAATGTATCTTGGCTGACAACTGCTAATTTACGCCGCAGTGAACTAATTTCAAATTCGCGTAAATCGACTCCATCAACAAGAATTTGACCAGCAGTTGGGTCATAAAATCTTGGAATCAAGTCAGCTAATGTTGATTTACCTGCGCCGGAAGAACCGACCAAGGCTGTCATTTCACCTTTTTTGATTGAAAGTGAAATATTGTGTAAAACAGGCTCATCTGCGTCGTAACCAAAATCGACTGCGACGTACTCAATCGCTTGCTTGAGGTTTGTAAACTTTTGTTTACCGTTGCGCGTATATGCTTTGTCATCTTTACGCAGCAATTCTTTGATGTCTCTGAGTGAACCATGAAGACCACTCATTTGCACTCTAGAACCATCAATTTGACGCAAAGTCGGCATCATGCGGAACAGCACAAACAAGAAAGTCAATAATGAGGCTAATTCTAAATATCCTCTTGGAATTAAAGTGGTCACTGCTACCACTAACATCCCAATAAGAATTGTTGTGGCAATTCCTTCTCTAAGCGGTTCTACAAGTGCTTGCGCCGATATCGCTTGCAGCGTTGCATTGAGCAAATTCTGATTAGCACCATAAAAGCGTTTGCGCTCAAAATCTTCTGCAGCAAATGCATGAACAGTGCGAATTCCATTAACTAATTCGAGTGCAACTGATGTATATCTACCACTGGCTTTTGACTTCTCAAAACTGGCTTCCCGAATTCGTCCTAATAGGGTCGATATGCCTATCGATAGTAAACTAAACAGCATCCCTGACACTAAAGTTAGTTGCCAAGACAGCAAAAACATTGAAAATAAGTATACCGAAAGCGTAATTGTTTTAGTAAGCAGTGTAGAACTGATATCAAAAGCGTGTTGCAAGTGAATAACTTCGGAAGTAAGGCTGTTAATGATTTCTCCCGACCGTTTTTTGGCAAAGTAACTGATTCGCAGCGAAATTAACTGTTCAAAGAGAAGTCGCCGTAAGCGATATGCCAAGCTAGAAGCTGAAATTCTGGTATAAAGCTTTCCTAAGTAGCTGAAACCTAAACGCAAGAAGGTTGTTAAGAGTATTAGACCAGATATCCGAAACAGTCGTTCGTTGACAGGAGCATTAACTCCTAATATGACATTATCAATCCAAGCTATTCCTGTATGAAGTTGTGCAGAGTCAGGGTGTGTCAAGCTTTGTAGAAAAGTTAGGATAAAACCAATTCCAAACCCTTCAAAAGCTGCCGCTAGGATAGTAAATGTAAATGCAAAGATTGCCGCTCTACCAAAATACTTAAACTCTCTGATCAGAAAAGAGTTTTCTCGCCAAAAGCTTGTAGTTTGGAGAATGCGGTGAATTGGTGCAGGAATTTTAACAGGCATAAATACTAGAAAAATTGATTTTAGATTTTAGATTATCTGTAGCGATTAACCGTTACTGCGCATACCAACAACACGAGCAGGTACACCTACAGCGATCGCACCATCGGGAATATTTCGATTCACAACCGCACCTGCACCAACGACAGCACCCTTACCAATCCGGACGCCATCTAGCACAATCACACCAAAGCCTAACCAGGCATCATCTTCTACGACAATACCACCTTTAGTTTGCAGCGGTTGCTTGCTCATTAATTCGCCTGGCGCTATACCGTGGTCATAAGGATAAAAAGCACAGTTAGGGGCAATTTGAACGCCACGACCGATTTGAATTGGTGCTTTATAGGCAGAAAACTGACAGCGGGGCTGAATGTGCGTATCAGAACCGATCTTGAGAATGCCACCTTCACCTGTCTGAATACAAGTATCTCCATAAAGATGAACTCGATCGGCAAGTTCAACAGCACCATTATTGATGATATTTGGTTTTTTATCTTCAAAGATCGTGACGCGATCGCCAATAAAAATATGTTTACCAAGTTTTAGCTGTGAGTGATAAAGCGTTGCACTGGGGGCAATATAGCCTTTAGCGTTAAATCTTGCCAAGCGACGACGCGCGTAATAGGGAGGAGCAAACCATGTTGCAATCCATGTTGCTAGGCGTCCAATTCTGCTTAACCCTGCAAATTGCATCCAAAATGCTGCCCAAGTTGTCGTCGCAACACCCTGTATTCCACGAGATTGCCAGGTGTTGGCAAAACGAGTCCAAACTTGAGATGAAGTAGATACCATAATGACCTGACCTAATTTTGGTACAACAATTCTTGATGTAACTGCCGTTTTGAAATAACTTTAGCTGGAACACCCACAGCAACCGAATAGGGAGGAATATCTTTTGTGACTACTGCACCAGCACCAATGACGCTACCTTGACCGATCGTGACGCCATCTAAAACTTTGACTCCAGTACCTAACCAACAGTCATCTTCGATGACAACTCCCTTGCAAGTCAATCCCTGCTCTTGAATACTACAGCTGGGATCGGCAAATTTATGATTATTCCCGTAAATTCCTGAATGTGATGCTATCAAGCAGTTTTTACCAATTTTGACCGAACCAGGACCCGCGATACAAGTGTAAGGTCCAATGTAAGTTGCTGCACCGATTTCAATTAACCCATTATCGTGTGCTTTGATATCGACGCCACAGTCTAGATTAACTTGTTCGTGAAAATAGATGCTGCAATTTTCTCCTGCTGTGTTAATTCTTACACCTGACTCGATGTGGACGCGATCGCCAATGTAAATTTTGTTATTACTTGCTTGAGTTTTATTTGTCAGAACAGCACTACTTAAAAAAGCACCGCGATTGATATTGACATTATTACCAATTTCTATATTGCGAGGTTGAATAAATTCAACACCAGTTTGAATTCGTACTGAATGACCTATTCGTGCAAAAATAGAGCGATAAATAGAGTTTCTTAAAACGATCCCTGATCCTCTAGGAATCCATTCAATTAAAGCAGTAATTAATGATTCTTTTTTATATAAATTTGCTGTAGAGGTTCTTTCCATTATACAAATCAATTTAAATATTTTTTAATAAAATCTAATTTGTTTTTAAATATGGAGTAGGCATCTTACCTGCCCCTTAAATTCTAATTCACTGCTAATTAAACACATTCTTAACTAGACATCATACAATACAATACTTTTTCATCGAGCATATCCAATAATTTGCTATCATGCTGACTATCAATCTTGCGGGCAAAATGAAAATCACTGCGAGTAATTTTCGTGTAATCTTCAATTGTTAACAACCGAGCATTTCCACTACGAATATCAGCAGGAAACTCTACAAAACGTTTATCATCGTTGCATAAATTAAATTGCGCACTATTTACTAAAACAGTTTGCATAATTGATTCTTCAGGAGCTAAAGTTTTTTGATAGTACTTTAAAACCTCAGGATGCTCGTGCAAATATTCTCTAAAATATCTAACACACTTTCGCGATAGCGTGTTCCAATACCAGCCACCGTAACATTTAAATTGTTCATTAAAAGGATGATTTTTGGCTTTTAGCCCCAAAAGTGAAAATCGCCACTGAACTAACAGAGGCGTAAAAGGTTCAATTCTTCCTAGTTTTCTTAGAAACCAACTTGTCCATTCGGGAAGGCTAATATACTGTCCAAAAAAGCGTTTTTCTCCTGCTTTACCCCAAAGACTTTGTGGTGAAAGAACATCCCAATAACGAATGAAACCGTCATACTCAGTTTGAGTCAAAAAGCTCTCAATCGTAGATATTGGTTGTGTGGGATAATCTTGACCAGAAAGACAAACAAGCCATTCAAAATTTGGACGATTAGCAAATAGCCAATCAACAGCTTCAAGATACATTGTTAATAAAGATGCGTCACCCCGTTTAGCAGCTTTTTTGCGTTGAATTAAGTCAATTCCTGAGTAATGACTGAGACTAGATAAATCGAGGTAAGAAGTACTAAAGTCATGATTAATCAAAACCTGAGAGTGAGGACTTGATTGTTTAATGACTCGTACTAGTCGCAGCACTTGTTCAGGATTTTTATGGCTTTGAATAAAGTAGCAAATCATGCGTGTATATTATTAATTAAAAGTTGCCTTTTGACTAAAGTCGCCGCTACTAAAAGCAAGTGTACCTTCGTACACTAAAATAAGACTTTTACTAGTAAGTCCACGCAGGTGGAATTTGTTTATTTAGTAGCAAATTCATTCGCCAAGCATTCTGATGATTTTTCGAGAATGTGGTTATACAAATTGAGATGTTGTTGCGCACACAATTCAATTGAGTATTCTTGAGATGCGATCGCCCGACACTGTAGATTCATGTCACTAGAAGATTGTGTGAGTAGTTGAGCAATACCTTTACTAAAGTCTTGAGCATCTTCGGGTGTAGCGAGGTATCCTGTGATACCATGTCGTACTAAATCAGGAACACCACCCACTTTAAATGAAACAACAGGCGTTCCACACGCCATACTTTCTAACGCGACGTTACCAAAAGTTTCAGCACGAGTCGGAAACAAAAATAAATCAGCAGCCGAATAACAAACCGCTTTATGGAGATCGTCACTGACATAACCGAGATTGAGTGTAGGCATTCCGACAGTTTGAGCGATCGCTTCACCGCCATGTCCTATAATCACTAATACTGTTTCTGCTTTGAGTGATGCAGGGAGGCTTTGTAAAGCTTTCAGCAGAAGATCGCCGCCTTTTTGGAAGTGATCTAACCGCACCGCTGCGAACATAAGGACGTTTTTATCTTGGGGAATTCCTAGTTGGGCGCGACATTGATCGCGATCCAAGGGTTGATAGATATCAGTATCGATCCCGTTAGGAATTTCATAAATTGGGTGGCGGTTTAATATACTTTGCTGTGCGACTTGAGTTAACCACTTACTTTTAGTGACAAATGTGATGTTAGAACGATTGTAGATCCACTCCTTGAGTTTCCACTCGATGCGCGTACCATCGCGACGGATATAGGGATTCGATTCTGGATAAGGACATTTCCCACAACCAGTTTTCCAGCGATCGCAGTCGTAACTAAAGGCGCAATGTCCTGTAAAAGCCCACATATCACACAGCGTGAATACCGCAGGCTTATTCTGTGTCAGGTAAGGTAGTGCTAAATAATTGAAAAAACCGCTGTGCGTACCGTGAAAGTGCAGAATGTCAGTGTCGATGTAAGCTGGATGCTGTTTGATTTTGAAGGAACTAACTCGGTGGATATCGTTTAATCCGAGTCTTGATGTGAATTTTTTAAGATATGTTCCAGCTGTTTCCCATCTTGACCAATGTTCGAGGACTTGCACATAAGGAGAATCGGTTGTTTTGTTTTCACACAAAATCTGAGAATCAACTCCAGCGGATCTTAGCCCCATATGAAGGCGATGCATCGAAACTGCACCACCTCCGCCCAGCTTACCCGAATCACTTGTCCACAAGTGAAGAACTTTCACTGTTTTAAACCTCTGGGATTGTTCGCGTGTCAATCAACTTTAAATGTTGTTCGCGCGATCGCGTTACGGTTATTAGAAAACTGACTTAGACAGCAAGGCTAGTAGAAGTTGTTCGTGCTTTAACTATAGGTGTGTCCTTCATCTGCTGTTTAATCTCGTCAGCTAACCTAATTGCTAAAGCCACAATCGTTAGGGTAGGATTCGACAGTCCACTTGTGGGGAAGACCGAGCTACCAGCTACATACAAATTACTTACACCATGAACTTGACAGTGTTCGTTGACAACACCTTGGCGAGGATTAGTACTCATGCGCGTTGTCCCGATGTGATGGTACGAACCTTTTATAGATTGCCAAGAAGCATCATCGTCTGTCAATTCGATTTGCATTTGACCCAGCGCAAACTGCTCAAATTTTTGGGCAATAACCTGTTGAGATCGCTTCACAGTATATTTGTCTATTGGACTCAAGCGCCAGTCGAGGTTGACGCGATTTAGTCCTAAGCGATCGCGTTCTGTACTCAGTGTAATTCGACTGTCTGGATTTGGAGCTTGCTCTGATATTAGGTGGGTTCGGTAAACAACAGATTGCTCTGTAGGTTTACGGAATAATTTTGCATAAGCTTTAGCAAGGACGCGATCAGAATTTGCAATGACTTGACCCAAATCCTCAATGGCAGAAGTTTCTTTTTTGGGAAGACCAAACTCATACTCGTGACCTTCAACAATAGCAGTCAACTCTTGAGAAGCTTTTGACTGGCGCATTTTATACTGTAAGCGCTTGAGCGCAAGGAGCCACTCTTCAACAATAGGTTTAACACGCAGACTAAAATTGAGAACTTGCTCGCGCTCTTGCATTTGTTTAGACAAACCAAAGCCTGTTCCCATAAAGGTGTTCTCGACTTCAATGTAAGGCGGTGCTACCTGATTAAAATACGATACTGTGCCTGACCATAGAATCGGATGTTCCATAAAGAATCTACCAACTAGGTCGTATTGATTTCCTAGTCCACAGGTTTGATCTTTGTTAGATAGCAACAACAACCGTGGATTTTCAATACCACCCACTGCCAAAATATAAGTTTTGGCTTTTACACAAAACTGCTTACCGTCAATACTTGCAACTCGAAGTCGAGTCACTGCACGTGCTGTATCGTTTGTTTCAATCTCTACAACGTTAGCATGAAGATAAGTTTTAATATTTCGTGCTTGCTCAAGTTCAGTTCTATAAGCCTCACCAAAGCGGACGTGTGTTGATGGAATAACTTGCCACAAATGCGTAGTAATCTCTTCTCCAAGCGATGGTATTTCCATCTGAAGTTGAGCTAAACCTGCTTGCCAATACGCTAAATCATACTCAAAAGGCCCTAAATGACAAGCTTGCTGCGCGCGATGATAGTAGGGATCTAACTCAGATTTAGTGATAGGCCAACCACTATATGGCATCCAAGAGCGTTGTTCAAAATCAATTTCATCAAGTGGACGACTCCATCCTCCCCAGAGATTCGTAGAGCCACCCAAATAACGGGCACGCGCTTCTTTTAAAGGAAAATATCTTGTTCCTACATTGTCACCTTCGTATAGTGATTGTGTTGCAGGCTCATACCCTAAACCACCACTTTCCAAAATACAAACTTCGTATGGCTGGTTACTCAATTCCCGCGCAATCGTAATTCCTGCGGCTCCAGCACCGATTATACAAATATCTGTTTCTAACAGTGTTTCTGCTGGTACGGTTAATGCATCAATAATCATGATTATTTTTGTTAAATTTTCCAAGTACTAACTGCAATCAGAGATTGAACCACGATTTATCTACTAAGCTGCAACCAATCCTCTAACTTCACTAATTGTTGATTGCAAATCTACTTCGTGCTTAATTCTTCCTTCGATATGTTCTGGATAGAAGTATTTTTCTACAACTTCTTTACCAAATCCTACAATACATTCAGCATCAAACAAAAACTCAAGTGTTAAGCATGCTGAACTAAATGTAAATATTTTAGGACTTTGCGACTGAGTAAGATCAAATTTGAGAAACAACTCCATAAATAGAACTTCAAAAGGCAAGTAGAATAAGAAATCCTCGTTAAGCAAAATAATTTTTGCATAAAGATCATTCAGTTCAGCCTGCAGTTGTAAAATCTTTTGTTTCGAGTCTCGCGGATGCGGCTTAATCAAAAGGATTGAGTTAGGTGGTATGCCTTGTGTTAACAAGAACTCTCTATATGCTTTGACTTCCCTTTCTCTAGGCATTCTATGAGCCTCAGAAAAATTGGAAGACAGCAAGATTGATACAGAATAATTTTGTATTACTGCTTTTAGTTTGTTAATGTAATCAGCATCAATTAAGTCATCTAATGCTTTTCTGAGAGTTTGAAAATTTTTTAAGTACACTGACCTATCCAGAACAACTGTTTCCATAGGCGGAACTTCACCAAAAGCATAGGGCAACGAGAAATAACCAATATCAAACTCTTGTTTACGAAATTTTTTCTTTTTAGGTAAAACTCCTTTGATTTGTTTTTTGACATTCTTATATAAATTGCTTAAGGAAAGAGCAGCTTCTTGCGATGTATTTTGTGGTAAAAAAGCTGTGTGAGAAAAGTAAATTCCAATACCATCTCCATAGCAAATTTTCTCAGCAGATTCATAAACATTCATTAAGAGTTGATTTTCTGTATTCCATGTTCTGGAAAAATAGATTTCATCAGGATTCTCAATTCCTACAAGGTTATGGACTGACTTAGCGACTTCAGACAGGCTAGAAGTGTTAACTTTATCTGTTAAAGTCTTTATTTGTTCTAAGGATAGATAAACAATTTTTTTCCATGAGTAGATGGAGTTAGCCATCTTTTGAATAAAAGCAGCAAACTCTTCGTTTTGTCCTTGAGGGGCAAATAAAGGGGTAATAACAAGATAATCTTCATAATTACAGTTCAATTGCTGTTCTTTGGCTCTATAGTTGAGCACTGACAAAGCTGTAACTAACTGAATGCTACCAAAGCAAGCTACCAAACGCTTGATTGTTTTTTGTGACATATTTATTGACTGACAAAACTATTGACAACTAGCAATTAGCATCTCGCAAATTTCTCTAACCGCCCCTTGTCCGCCAGGGAGTTTAGTAATATAAATTGCAATACTTCGATTTGCACTCATAGCATCAGCAACTGTCATGGGACAACCGACAGCTTGCAGTACCTCAAGATCGTTAATATCATCGCCAACATAAGCTACTTGAGAAAGCGAGATATCTAACTTTTGACAAAGAGTTTTTAACTGAGAGAGTTTGTCTTTTACACCTAAGAAAGTGTGAGTAATGCCTAAATCTTGAGCGCGATTGAGTGTTGATAATGCAGATTTCGCAGTAATGATGGCAACTTCTACACCAGCTTGCTTTAACAGCTTAATTCCTTGACCATCTTTAATATTGAATTTTCGCAGAACTTGACCAGTTTCTGTATAGTAAAGTCCGCCATCAGTGAGTACGCCATCAACGTCTAAAGCTAAAAGCTTAATTTGTGATAAACGCGATCGCAGTTCTGATGTAGAAATATCTGTCATGACAATTACACAGTTGTGGGGACAGCTTGCAAACTATTACGCACGTTGAGTACTTGCTTGAGAACAGATTCTAGTTCAGCTAAAGGAATCATATTCGGACCATCACTCGGTGCATTATCAGGATTTTCATGAACTTCCATAAATAATGCATCGATGCCAATCGCAGCAGCAGCACGGGCTAAGTATGGCACAAACTGGCGCTGTCCTCCTGATTTATCACCTTGTCCTCCTGGCATTTGTACGCTGTGGGTTGCATCAAACACAACAGGATAGCCAAACTCACGCATTTGTGGTAAAGAACGAAAATCGACAACTAAGGTGTTGTAGCCGAAACTTGTCCCGCGTTCAGTTAACAGAATTCGCTTGGTTCCGCCTGACTCGAGTTTGCGCACAACATTTTTCATATCCCAAGGACCTAAAAATTGTCCTTTTTTCACGTTGACAACTTTACCTGTCGCCGCAGCAGCGAGTAATAAATCAGTTTGGCGACATAAAAAAGCCGGAATTTGCAAAACATCCACAACTTCTGCGACAATTGCAGCTTGATAACTTTCGTGAATATCTGTAAGAACCGGAACTCCAACTTCTTCTTTCACTCGTTGCAAGATTTGCAGTCCAGTTTCTAAATTTTGTCCTCGAAAAGAATTGATTGAGGTACGGTTAGCTTTATCAAACGAAGATTTAAAGATGAACGAAATCCCCAAGCGATCGCACACCTTGGCAATCTGTTCTGCCATAAATAGCGTAAAGTCCCCAGATTCAATCACACAAGGACCACCAATCAAAGTAAGGGGACAGTTGTCACCAATTGAAATATTGTTTGTAATTTGAGTTTGAATCATTTGTTAATACACTTTTGTTGCAAATAAACATAACATCAAGGCTGGTAATTGGTCATTGGTCATTGGAAACGCACCAAGAATAATATCTATTACCTGTTACCCATTACCCATTACCCACTTTACTTTAAAACTTGATAAAGCTCTCGATACACCTTATCTTCAGCCAAGTTTTGACAAGCGAAAGCATAAGCTTTGTCTGAAAAATTCTTTCTTATTTCTTCATTTTCAATAAGTGTCGATATCTGCTCCAATGCATCTTTCGGACTATCGCTGACTAAAAATGCCTCATTAATTCCGTGTTCTAATCCTTCGGCACCAACTGTCGTAGTTACTAAAGGTTTGCTATGACATAAAGCTTCAACGTTTTTTATTTTAAGCCCTGTGCCAAAATATACTGGGTTGATGACAATATCTGCTTCTTTATATACACTTTCTAGGTCATTAGTCCAACCAGTTAGTTGGACATTAGCAGGAATTTCAACATCAGTTAATTCTTCGCAAATTCTTCCTACTATGTGTAACTTAATCTTGTACTTAAATTTTTCTATAAGCTTAACCCATACCTTCTTGAGAAAGTGGGCGATCGCTTTTTTATTAGAAGCATTAGGTCCAGCAACATAAGTAATATTAATCGGTGATTTATTTAAAAACTCATGTTTTTGAGGTTGACTAGGATGTCCTACCTGAATAACATGATGCTCAGGTAGCATTTTCTTAAAAGTTTCTTTATCTTTATTTTGAATTGCTAGTATAACATCAAAGAGACTTAATAGCTGTTTTTCCTCTTCTGCTGTAATTTTTATTTCTGATTCTCCATTCGCTCGAAACTTTTCATATCTTTGATACACTACATCATGTGTATCGATCAAAGTTAATGGTCGTGTTTCAACTTTATTAATGTCTTTGACTAAATAGGCAAGTCTAATATATTCAACAATAATTGCTTCTGGATTTAATTCTTGACATACACTACGAAAGTATTCTTGATGTTCTTGACTAAAAAAATTAATAAGTTCTATTTTTTGATTTTGCCTATTTTGAATTTTTAAAGATTTTTTAAAAAAAAGATTCTTCAACGATCTTACTTTTTTCTTAAAAAGAATTTTCCCTTTTCTTAAAATATCAGACTGAGTAGTAGTATTGCAATCAATACTCAAAAAACCACAGCTTTTATTAAAGACTTTGAACTCATGGTCGTAAGCAAGTTTAATTAAATCAATCTCTGTGTTTGTCAGCTTGCCAATAAAAAATACAGAAACATCGAACTTTTTTCGGACTAAGTACTGATACAAGTCAGAAATTCTTTTTGCTGAGCCTTGCTCTTGACGCCAAAATTTGCGATCTGTAGCGAGTAGTATCGTTTTCATATCTTTAGCTCCCCTGATGTAGATGCTCGATGTTAGATACCCATAGTCTTTGAGAACAAAGATTTAGCTATGGATATTGAGTAAAACTTAATATGAATATGTGCTGCGATCGCCGTTGGCTATTATAAACTCCCTGCACAAATTTGTAGATGCCTTCTAATAAGAGTCAAGGCTAGCTAAAAATAGCTGTGCATTCAAACTTTTGTCAAAACTTTAGATGGAGATTGCGTAAAATTTAGTTTTGGCATTCGGCGGGTAACGCGCTCTAAAGAATCAGCGAGTCTACCTTTAACCTGAAATGCTTGTTGTACTAAAGATGGGGCATCACACCAATGTTTGTAAGCGGGAACGACTGTACCCATCAAAAAACAACGCCAGCTGTTCAACAGGATATAATGTTGCGTTTCTCTAGCCCGTAGTTGACCATTATCGACCATAGCACGACGAAATGCTACGTCATCTCGGAGTCGTTGTAGCATAGCTAGCAACTGAGTTGGTGAAGTCGCCTCTAAGTAATCTAACTCGTTTCTGCGCTCTGCTTGAAAAGCAGATTCGCGACCAAGAATTGCTGGTACACCAGCATGCCATGCATTATATAACTTCAAAGCAGGTCTGACCGTATGGTCTTGGTTATCAAAGCTGCGCACAGCAACAACAGCATCAACATCACTATAGTTGTTCCAAGAGTCTTCACCGGCGATTTGCCAACGCAAACCCAACGCTTGCACTTGTTCAGCCCAAGATGGGTGTTTCAGTTCTGGTGCTAAGTTTTGTTCGCGACCAAAGAAAGTGATATTTTCAAAGCGATCGCCACGTGCAGGATCGCGAGGAATTAAACCTGGTTGGGGTGCCCAATGAGGAATGTAGTAGCTATTGTTAATTGAGTAACCGTCTTGAGAAAGTAACTCTTGAGGATTAAGGACAATATGAAAATGTGCCCAAGGGTGTCGCCGCGAGCGATCGGCTACAATACACACCAACATCACTTTAGAGTCAGGTTTCCACTTCTGCCAAAAAATAGATTTGTGATATGCAATAACGATGCCTTCAGTTGGCATTTTGCCAGTTAGCTGACAAGGAAATCCATCTGCTTTTAAGCGGAGATAAGTTTGTAAAGTACAAGCAAATATCCCAGGATTAAAAAGTTGCCAGTGCTGATCAATCCATTCTAGATCAGTATTGTCGGGTGAAAAGTTTTCCGGCCAATGCTCTTGAGCAATATAAAAATAAATAGGTGGTAATGCTTCAGTACCAGAGTTATCAATGACATTTTGAGTTAGCAGCATTGTTAAACTACACTTGTGTTCGTGAATTATGGAAAAGTTCCCTACAACTGAAGTCGGGGCTACTCAGGCATAGTTTTGAGTTTTGTTAGCGTAGCGGTGCCTTAGCACATTTTGAGTTTTGAATTAAGAGAGTTTTGAATTTTTCGCGTAGCGTGGCAAAGCATTAGAATTTCTTAAACTCAACACTTCACGGCTCTCTTAAACTCAACACTCATAACTCATAACTCATAACTCTAAATTGGTGGACTTTTTCTATTTAGGTGTGAATTTATTCGCTCAACATTCTTGTTGATGTTAACTACTGAATTTTCAAGCCCGTATCTGAGCAAGCCATCCTTATAAGCCTTGGGCGATCGCAATCTTCCCAAATTACCGTCGCTGTAACTCGTGCCAAATTTCCGTTTTTGTCTGACCTGAGGTTTTCTATTCTCATATGCTTAGTCCTTGTTAGACGTACAACGGCTTACTATCTATACATTGCTACTGCATCTGATGCCATAACTGTTGATGCCATAACTGTTTTCACGCGATCCGCCAGTCGAATTGCCAGCGCAATGATGGTAAGAGTGGGATTAGCGGCACCTCCCGTCGGAAAAACAGAACTACCTGTAATGAACAAATTGGAGACTCCATGAACTCGGCAGTTTTCATCGACAACGCCCTGCTTCGGATCGATATGCATGCGTGTTGTTCCCATATGATGTCTTCCGCCGACACACTTTGGTTTACGTCGATCCAGCGTAACCAATGATTGAAACTGACCTAGCCCAGCGTGCTCAATCTCTTCTCTGAGAATTTCCTGTACCTGCTGGAGGCTATGGATTTCTAGGTCGCTCCAATGCCAGCGGAGCGGCTGGATTTTCCTTAAACCAAGGCGATCGCGTTCATCGCTAAGCATGACTCGAATGTCTGGATTAGGTGGCTGCTCTGTAACAGACCATACCTGGAATGCTCTAAATCTCTTTTCATTACCTTGGCAGTGCGACCAACCACCGTGACTGATATCGTAAGGAAATTCTTTCACGTTAGAAGCGCGTCTGTAGATGCGTGTCACGATCTCGTCAATGCCGCCAATTGCATTGTTCAAATGTTGGAGCAAATCCTTTGGTACCTTTGCATGGCGGATTGACGACAGCAAGACTTTAAGTGACTTAATGGCTGGTGACTCATAGATAGATTTGGGAACAAGGAGCAAATAACTATTCAGTAACTGCTGACGGCGCATTACTTCTTCAGTCAGAGACAGTTTTCCCATTACCGGTATGTTGTTCGTCCAGCGGATATCGTATAAACCTGCTGAATTAAAAATCTGTCGCTCTGAAGGAATAAACATCCCCAGACGAACAACTGGATGTTCCATAAAAAACCTGCCAACCAAATCGTGTTGATTGCCTAAACCGACATTTTGAGTCTTGTTAGATAGCAGCAATAACCGGACATTTTCAATACCACCCGTAGCCAAAATAAATACTTTTGCCTTAACCCAAAATCCATTCCCCTGAAAACAAGCTACTCGGACGCGAGTTACAGTTTTAGCTATATCATCAGTTTCAATCTCCACCACGTTGGCATTGAGGTAGGTGGTAATATTTTCAGACCGCCTGATTTCACTACGAAGTTCGTGGGTGAAAATCTTACGGGGGGAGAACTGATACGTGGTAGTGGCTATTCGGCTTCCAGTGAAGGGCAGTCGAGGAGTTTGCTCATCTTCCCAATCTTCAGCATCATAAGCAAAAGGTCTCAATCTACAAAGATGTTGGGCGCGTTCGTAAAACGGATCGAGGTGAGACTTGCTAAAGGGCCAACCACTATATGGCAGCCCATCTCGTTTTTCAAAATCTATTTTGTCCAGCGGCAAAAGCCTAACGCTATTGTGCCAGAAGTTGGCGGCACCACCAAACTGACGACAGAGCGACAGGCTCAGATCTTGATAGAGTTCATCAATAATTTCGCCCTTGCATAAAGACTGAAGGTCTTCATCGGGCGGCTCGGTTTGTCCACTCTCTAGCAGACAAACTCGAAAGTTCTGTCCTATAAGTTCACGTGCTAGTGTAATTCCTGCTGGTCCAGCACCGATAATGCAAACTTCAGTTTTAATAATCTCGTCTGTGGGTATTGTGCGTGCATCAATTAACATGTAACGAGTCTCCTCTTAACTCAGTTAGCGTCGGCATTGGTAATTGCCGCAACAACCTTGTTTTCGTATCCAGCACTAACCAAAGCAGGTGCTTGTTTTTCTTGCTGCCAGCAAATGACCACATTTCAGATAACTGAAATGATAATTTCATAATCAGATTTAAAGCCTCTAATAGAGTTAGCTAGCCAGGCTAACTGCTGATCTAATAAGTGTGCGCGATTGAATGTTGGGATAGCAATTGTGAGTAAACTGTTCATCTCTTTACGTTTTGCCCGTTCAATGGTAAAGAGCTGCACTCACTTACTGATGAGTCATCTAAAGTTTATGCAACATTGTTTTTAACGAGATTACTGCGCGTATTAATAACACGTGCAGGCGATCCCACAGCGATCGCACCATCGGGAATATCTTTAGTCACAACAGCACCTGCACCAATCACGGCTCCTTTACCAATATGAACTCCATCTAAAACAATGACTCCGTAGCCTAACCAAGCATCATCATCAATCGTGATGCCACCTTTAGCTTGCAACGGCTGATTCTTGATCGGTTCATGAGGTGCAATGCCATGATCGTAAGGATAAAAGGCACAATTTGGTGCAATCATCACACCACAACCAATGTGAATTGATCCTTTGTAAGCGGAAAACTGACAGCGAGGTTGAATGCCTGTATCTGCCCCAATCTTGATGCTACCGCCAGCACCAGTTTCTATACAAACATCTTGATGAATGCGGACGCGATTTCCTATCTCTACAGAACCTGTACCGTCGTCCTGATAAATTGTGACGCGATCGCCAATGAAAACATTAGTACCCAGTTGCACATCCGCATGATAAATACTGGCACTAGGTGCTACGTAGCCTTTGGGATGGTAACGAGCTAAACGACGGCGTTGTCTATAGGGCGGAGCAGTCCAAGTCGCGAGGCGAGTAGCAAAATGCCCAAAATAGCCAGACCAAGCAAACTTCATCCAAAAGCGCGTCCAAAGTGAGCCAACACTCGGTATATCACCTGTGTGTGACTTGGAAGCACGAGTCCAAATATGCTGACTTGAGGAAGATGCCATAACAGAACTTATAAAATGATGATTAAACTATGCTTTTGGCAAATAAGGACTTCGCTTGTAGTAAATCAGCAGGAGTATTGATTTCAAGCACAGCTTTTTGAGTTTGGCAGACAATAATGGAGTATCCGTGCTCTAAAACTCGCAATTGTTCTAAACCTTCACACTGTTCTAATGGTGTCGGAGTCAGCTGAGCGTAGTCAGCTAAAAAGTCCCGTCGAAAAGCATAAAGTCCGAGATGGTGAAACACCGGAACCGCACCTTGGTTACGGAAGTAGGGAATGGGAGCACGCGAGAAGTAAAGGGCGCGATTGTTGCGATCGCACAGCACTTTTACTGCATTCGGGTTAAAGTAATCTGTTTCTTGATCTAACGGGCAAGCCAACGTTGTCATATCCGGTGCTTTGCCTTCCAAATAAGGAGAAACCAATTGCATCAGCATTTCAGCCGTGACAAAAGGTTGATCTCCTTGAACATTGGCGATCGCTTGCATCTGCGGATATCTTTGAGCAACTTCAGCAACGCGATCTGTACCCGTTTGATGAGCACTGCTGGTCATTTCTACTGCGCCACCAAATTCTCGCACGCAATTTGCTACGAGTTCGCTATCTGTGGCAACAACAACTTTACTAAAAGCTGGACAACTTTGAGCGGCTTCATAAACCCACTGCACCATAGGACGATCTTTAATCATCACTAAAGGTTTACCAGGGAAGCGTTGCGAGTCGTAACGTGCAGGAATGACAGCCAAGATTTCCATAATGACTCCGAAATAGTAATGTGTTGTAGGAATAGCAGAGGTCAGAGGGCGCTGGCGCAGACCTTCGGTTCAGAGGTCAGGGATCAGGGTTAAGATAGTTCAATTGCTATACATACATAAACGAAGAAGCAGAAGTGCAGAGGTTTCCAATACTAGAGTGATTTCATAGTCCACGAAGGTGGACTTCGCTTCTATAGCCGCGACTTCAGTCGATAGGCGTGTTATACGCAGTTGAGTTAGAAATTGCAGAACCTAATTCCCGTATTACCTGACGTTCAGTTGCATCTAACTCAGCGAAAAATTCCCGATCGATTAAAGAAAATCCCGCATCGGTGTGAAATACCCAGCCAGCAGCACCATTAGTTTTTGCTTCTTGTGCAGCTTGCAAAAACTGCTCTTTAGTAAAGTCTCCACCGCGCCAACCATTACGATGATCCTCCTGTACATAAACAGGACGATTGCTATTAATGCTGCGGAGATGTTCCTTAGTTTGAGCAACACGAGTTCCTGTGTCGCCATACCATCTCGAATTACGTGTAAAGTGTGGCGCTATGACATCAATACCAGTTTTGACCTCCTGCGTCAAAACATCAGGGTTAAGCGTGTTTCCTCGCATCCACGCAGCATAGTTAGAAGTAAAAATGATAGCGCGTGCATTCTCAGCTTTAGCAATGAAGTAAAGCTGGCGAATATCCGAGTGCGAAAGTGCAGCTTCCCCTCCTAAGTTATGTTCATTTTGCAAGTCAAAAATCACATTGGGTTCATTGCGCAATGCTCTCACAGCAGCTTGAACTGCTCTATCGCGGGGAATTTCGCTATACCCTGTAATTGTCACATCAACAACAATACCTCTGTCGTTAGCAGCACGAACCAGCGCCAAGAGTTCTTCTGATTTTGTTAAATTGCCTTCTTCATCAAAAAAGCCGCGATTTCTCCAATCTAAGAACACGCGGATCAGGTTAAAGTTATATTCTGCTAAGCGATCTAAATCAGATTCACGCCAGTGAACTGCATCAAAATAACTCACACCTAATAGAAAAGTTGGCTGACCATTAATTGTGAACTTATCGCCAGCAATTCCGACACGAGTTTCTCTTGACGCTTTGAGGTTTGTTACGGCTTCTGGAGCAACCCTTGGAGATTGTGCATATGTGACAGATGGTGGTAGCACGAACAGCATACTACTGCCCACTACCAGCAAAGTGCTTATTAGAGGACGTCGCATAGTTTTATTGTGCTTTTTGTGATTGTGTTATGGCATTGGTCAATATAGCCTTAGAATCATTGCTCCAACAGGCAAGGCTTACCCTACCCCTGTTTTCTTTTAACTCTGAACCCCGACCCCTGAACCGAAGGTCTGCGCCAGCGCCCTCCGACCTCTGTATACATTAAATTCCGCACCGCACAATATCGTGCAGTCGAATCAAACCGATACAATGCTGTTGCCCATCTACAACAGGTAAAATCGAAATTTGTGATGGTCGATTTTCCATCAATTCCAGCGCATGAAAGGCAAGTAATTCTGGAGAAACCACAACCGGATTTGCGGTCATGATTGCGATCGCATTAAACGATTCCAAATCTTTGTGTTGAGCTTTTTGCAACAAGCGCCGCAAATCTCCATCTGTAATAATTCCGAGTAAGTGACCCAACTCATCTACTACATTAACGGCTCCCAAACCACCCTTACTAATTGTCGTTAATACTTCAATCCAAGAAGCTTGAGGCGACACAGTGGGATTTTCGACCCCACTGTGCATTAAGTCTCGCACTCGCAATGTCAAGCGCTTACCCAAGCGTCCTGCAGGGTGGTTCACAGCAAAATCTTCGGGCGTTAACCCTTTGACTTGCATCAGAGTCATCGCCAGCGCATCTCCAATAGACAAAGCAACAGTTGTACTCGTCGTTGGTGCAAGATTGAAAGGACACGCTTCTTTATCTACAGCAGCATCCATCACAACATCAGCATTACGAGCTAAGGTAGAGCGCAGATTGCCTACTAAAGCAATAATAGGCACTTGTCGAGCTTTGAGGTGCGGTAACATGACAACAAGCTCATCAGTTTCACCGCTGTTACTTAAAACCATCGCAACATCATCTGATGTGACGATTCCCAAATCGCCATGTAGCGCATCGGCAGGATGCAAATAGACAGCTAGTGTTCCAGTACTTGTCAAAGTTGCAGCAATTTTACGTGCCACAATTCCTGACTTGCCAACACCAGCTAACACCACTTTGCCCCGACAATTGGCTAATATCTCAACTGCCTTTTCGACGTGTTCCGATTGCAAGCGATTTGCTGCTTTAGTAATTGCTTCTGCTTCTAACTTGAGCAGTTCTACAACTTGTAAAACATAAGTTTTATTGTCAATACATTGCATATTGTTGCTCCCTGCTCGCAAGCTAACTATTATTTTTAATGACAAAATGTGCTGTGAACTAAATTATTTAGCTCAACTAATAAGTTGTTTGATTTTTCTCCAATATTTAATGTGATTAGCCTCTTGATATTTTGAGTTATCAAATAAGGGCTTTTTCACTTCTCCAACCAAGTTCACAAAATATCTTGGGTGCTCTGTCAATGAACGTATAGTAACTCCATGTACTGCATAAATTGAATTTAAGAACAATACAAGTACATTGCGCTCATACTTAATTGCTTTACAAGCTTCAACAGCATAACCAGTCAAAGCATTGCTTCTAAATCCTTGAATCTTACCATTTTTAAACTTATAAAGTTGTAAGTTTCCTCCTGTAGAATCATCTTTTGGATCGCGTAGATAAAATAAACCAGCAAATAGCTTATCGGCGAAATCAATATGCGCACTTCTTACCGAAGTTGGACGAATGGTTACAGGAGTGTTTACACAAATCAGTGCATCCAATAACACATCTGCGTTGTCAAAGGTATCAATTTTTCTGACTCCGGAAGTAAGTGAATCAAAGGAGCCATAGTCTTGTTCAAAATTAGGATACAACTGAAGAATATGATCTTTAAATATCTCGATAAACTGCTGAAAAAATAGGTTTGATGAGTGAAGTTGGATAAAATCTTTCCATAGAGGACTTATTTGTTCATCATTGAAAGTGTCTTCTGCAATGTAATGAAATCTGACATTACTAGAAGTTGTTGTTGGCACATTATCTTTACTCTGCTTTAAGGTATCAATTGATGGATATTCTGCCATTAATTTTGCACATAGATCCTCATCTAGAGCATCTTTAACAACAATGTGAGGAAATGGTTCAGCAATAACGTCGCTAGCTTGTACTTTGGATAACAGGGTTCTCATTTTCTGGCTCTACAAAAGTAAGGGTAAAATGCGAAAATACGCAACTAGGAAAGCCAGAAATCTTCTAGTGTCGTAGATATGAACCATGTCGCAATAACACCTTTATATGTTTTAGTTCCGAACTTAAATGGAGAAAGGTAATTACTTTTATTTCAATGTGAATTCAATTGAACTAGAGCAGTTAGCTCTTAGCTAATTCTCAAATAATTACGACTAATTGCTTTCATATGTTTTCACTGCTCAGCTCTTGTTCACCAAACTAATCTTGATTGCCCGTTCTCTCACTTGCCCAAAATCTACTTTTGCTAGAAGTTTCTTTAAGCCTTCCCATTTGCAAAAGTGTTAAAAAAGTCAAGAACACTGTTAGGGTGCAATGTTCTTAACTTGCTTGCCTCAATAATGCCCTGCGACTGAAGTCGGGGCTACTCAAACGAAGTGTGCCTCCGCACACTATGATTGATAGATTTATGAGGGTAAGGCATGCCTTACCCGTAAGTCCACGGAGGTGGACTTTGTTTATCTAGTAGCGAATTTATTCGCCTAGAATTTGTTATTTGTGCTTAACCAACACCGAGAGGAAGACGAGAAGCGAAGTGAGCATCTTGTTCGCGGCGGAGTTGATCGCAAAGACGACCATGAGGAAGTTCAACATCATCATAAGTCAGCACAGCATCCTTAGGTAAATCGCGCTTCAAACGACAACCCTCAGCCAAGCCCATCGGCAACAATCGTTGTGCCTGCACAACAGGCGCATTCTCACACTGCCCATAAGTCATATACTCGCCAATGCCATCAAGCACTTCACCCGCCTTCAAGTCAATCTTAGCAGTAGTGACCACCTCAACCACTGGACCGGCTAGTGGAGAAAGCACGCGATCGCCAAACAACACCGCCCGCGCCACAGACAGCGGCACCTCAAAATGACATAAGTGATAAGGAGTATAGAAGCTATACAGTGGACCTTCACCTAACTTGTACAAATTGAGATAATGG